>CAMCOJ010000329.1 GCA_945876405.1 uncultured Ruminococcus sp. | reverse complement strand
ATTTAGATTTCTAAGATTAGCCTATTGATTTTAAAGTGAACTCTGCGGATTCAGGCTATTATAATTGCACTTAACAGTGATAACATAGGACTGCACCTCAAAATCAAAAAGTGTATCAAACAGATACCTACTTTCGATTTTAGTGGCTTTTTGGATTTGTCAAGACGCAATTTCTACAAACATCAAAGATGATTTATGTGAAGTTTGCATGCATAGATTTTGCGATTCTTAAGTTGTTGATAGTGTATAACTATAATTATTTCTGAGCCATATGCACTCCTATAATCATTCTGAACAAATTGAATAAAGAAAAAAAATTTCATATTGATGTTTTATTTACTTTGTGATATAATAAGAGAATAATGTGGTTTCAACCCATATTTCAGTTAATGTTTATTTAAGAAAGGCAAAACTATGGATTATCATTTTTCCAACCGGGTTTCAGGACTTAAGCCTTCGGCTATCCGTGAAATTCTCAAACATACTGCGAATCCTGAAGTTATTCCGTTTGCAGCCGGGAATCCTGCAGCCGACGCTTTTCCAAAGGATATCATAAAAAAAATATCAGAAAACATTCTTGAAACTGACCCGATAGGAGCTCTCCAGTACAGCGTAACTGAAGGTTACACTCCTCTCAGAAACCGTCTGAAAAAAGAGCTTGCAGCAAAGAACTGCTTCACTGAAGGCCGCGATGATCTCATTATCACATCAGGAGCACAGCAGGCAAATGAACTTGCATGCAAGGTACTGTGCAGTGACGGTGACACGCTTATCTGCGAATCACCAAGCTTCATAGGTTCGCTCAATGCATTCAAGTCTTACAATGTAAATATTGCCGGAGTTGAACTCGAAGATGACGGAATCAATATCGAAAAACTTGAAGCTGCCGTTAAGGCAAACAAAAATGTCAGACTTCTTTATCTGATTCCTAACTTTCAGAATCCTACCGGAAATACAATGTCACTCGAAAAAAGAAAAGCCGTATACGAACTTGCTGTTAAGTACGACTTCATTATTCTTGAAGACAACCCTTACGGTGACCTGAGATTCAGCGGAACGGATATTCCTTCGATAAAGTCATTTGATACAGAAGGAAGAGTTATCTACAGCAGAACGTTCTCAAAGATACTTGCACCGGGGCTTCGTGTAGGCTATGTAAGTGCTCCTTCGGAAATCATCTCAAAGATGATCGTATGCAAGCAGGTAGCAGATGTTCATTCAAACATCTGGGCACAGCAGATATGTGACCGTTTCATGGAAACAACGGACATGAATGCCCACCTTGCATCACTCAGGAAGATTTACAAAGCAAAATATGAACTTATGGCAGCAGGCATTAAGGAACATTTTTCCGAAAAGGTCAAAGTTACAAAGCCTGAAGGCGGTCTTTTTATCTGGGCTACTCTTCCGGAAGATACCGATATGATGAGCTTCTGCAAAAAAGCAGTTGAAGAACACAAAATAGCCGTCGTTCCGGGAACCGCATTTATGATTTCCGAAAACGACAAAACCAGTTCATTCCGCATGAATTTCTCAACTCCTGCTGACGAACAGATAGTAAGAGGCTGCGAGATTCTCGGAAAACTTACACAAGAATTATAAAAAAACCTTCCGCCGGGAACAATGTGCGGAGAAACGGAGAATTATTATGGCAGATAAAGCTTTTGTACGTTATAACGTTTGTGAACCATATCTTTTAGCAAGAATAAAGGCACTCAGAATGCCGCCTGCAGTTATCGGAATAAAACTTACTGATGACAAGCAGGTTTACAGTGCAGTTGTGGACATCCCAATGGGCAACGGTCTCCTTGGCACACTTGTATGCCTCGCAAACGGAGCTGTCAACATTTTCTTTAACAACGGTACGTCCATCACAGGGCTTGCAGCAAATCATCCTACACTTGCACAGGCATGCCGTTCATTCCTTGTAAGCTCAACTCAGTCACTTCCTGTCTGTGAAAGAACATCCGTATTCGACCTTCCTACAAATCCGAACAATCACTTTGTTCACCTCATGACAAGAAAAGGCGTATACAAAACAGTTATAAACCCGTTTACAGCAGCAAACGAAGCTGACAAGATGAGAGCATTCCTTCTTCATCTTTATCAGAAGGTAATGAGCGAAGTTCAGACTGCTCAGGCTAAAGAAGCAGCAAACCGTAAAAAAGTATAATTCCCGAAAGGACCGATTATTAAAATGCAGGAAACAAATGAAAAAAAGCTGATTTTCAGCGGCATACAGCCTACCGGAACATTTACTCTCGGAAACTATATAGGTGCTATCCGCAACTGGGGACCTCTTCAGAACGAATACAACTGTATATACTCCATCGTTGATATGCATGCAATCACTGTAAGGCAGGATCCTGCAAAGCTCAGACAGAATACCCTTCAGGCATATGCTCTTATTCTGGCATGCGGTATTGATCCGAAAAAATCAACAGCATTTATCCAGAGTCATAACCCGAATCATGCAGAACTCAGCTGGATTCTTTCATGTTCAACTCAGTTCGGTGAACTTTCAAGAATGACGCAGTTCAAGGATAAGAGTGCCAAACATGCAGATGACATAAATGCAGGTCTCTTTACATACCCTGTTCTTATGGCAGCTGATATTCTTGCATATAATGCCGATCTTGTTCCTATCGGAGCTGACCAGAAGCAGCATCTTGAACTTGCAAGAAATATTGCAGGAAGATTCAATCAGAAATACGGCGAATTCTTCACCCTTCCTGAACCATTTATCCCTGAGACGGGTGCAAGAGTAATGTCACTTCAGGATCCGTCAAAGAAAATGTCAAAGTCCGACGAAAACCCTAACGCATGTGTTCTCATTCTTGATGATAAAGATACAATAATAAGAAAATTCAAACGTGCTGTGACAGACTCTGAAGCTGAAGTATGCTACAGGGAAGGCAAGGCAGGAATAAACAATCTTATGACTATCTATTCAGCAGTAACAGGAAAGACACTTGACGCCATTACAGCTGAATTTGCCGGCAAAGGATACGGTGACTTTAAGATTGCAGTTGGCGAAGCTGTTGCTGATCACCTCGAGCCTGTCAGAACCGAATATGAAAAGCTTATCGCTGACAAGGCATATCTTAAGGAATGCTATACTGCAGGTGCCGAAACAGCATTCAGAATCACAAGAAAAACTCTTTCAAAAGTATACAGAAAGATTGGTTTCGTGGACGCAAGATCTGTCTCTTATACACATCTCCGAGCCCACGAGACAGGCAGAAAT
>CAMCOJ010000328.1 GCA_945876405.1 uncultured Ruminococcus sp. | reverse complement strand
TTCTGCCTGTCTCGTGGGCTCGGAGATGTGTATAAGAGACAGGGCTATGACAATGTTCTTATCGGATGTACTGTTGAAAATCAGGACAGAGCAGATTTCAGACTTCCTGTTTTCAAGTCTCTTCCGATAAAACACAGATCTGTAATTGCCGCTCCGCTGCTTGAACGTCTTGATATTTCTGCATATCTTGACGATAGTATAGAAGAGGTATCGGTTGGCGGCGAATCCGGAAATTATGCGCGTCCCTGTGACTACAGCTGGATACTCGATATCAGAAGACAGTGCGTTGAGAAAAATGTTCCTTTCAGATTTCATCAGACAGGTGCGTTTTTCATAAAGGACGGAAAGATGTACAGGATAAAACGTGCCCTTCAGAAATCGCAGGCACGAAAGGCTAATATTGATTTCAGAATAGGCAAAAACAGTATACCTGATACGGCGGATTACCATATGGCTGAGCCGGAGGATAATTGTCAGCTTAGTTTCGATATTTAGAAAAGAAAAAATTTACGGAGGGATTGTTTGTGAAAATTAAAAAAACAGCTGCAGCAGTATGCAGCATAGTATTATTTGCAGGTACAGCAGGCTGGAACGGCATCGTTTCAGCAGAAGAGAATACAGTAACAGTTTTGTCAATTGGTGACTCAATAACAGACGGTTACGGAACTGATGGCTCATACAGAAAGTTTATGTACAGGGAACTTACCGAAAGTGGCTACAGCATTGATATGACCGGACCTAACTGGTCATGGGGAGACGCGGAGTATACCGATGCCGAAACAGGTGAAAAATTCTCCTATGATGCGGCTCACTGCGGTTACAGCGGATATGCAATTGAGGAATACAGCGGAAGAAACGGTATAAGAGAGACGATAACTTCAGGAAATTATCTTTCAGAGTACAATCCTGACATAGTTATCCTTCAGATAGGTACAAATGATGTAATTGACAATCATGAGATTGACACAGCAGGTGAACGTCTTGATACACTTGTTACATACATACTCGAAAATATCTCTGATGACAGCGCATTGTTCGTAACGACAATTCCTAATCTTGATCCGAACAGGGAAGAAGTATATCCGTGGTTTTCAAACTACAGGCATTCGGCGGACTGGACAGTTGAATATTCCGATGAGGAAGCAGAGCAGGCTGTGCAGAACCAGACTGACAGTTATAACGAACAGGTAAGAGCACTGGTAAAGAGCAAGCAGGAAAATGGCGTAAACAATATTTTCCTCGGTGAAATAAACGGAGTAGTTGATGACGTAAAAACTCAGCTTAAAGACGGTGTTCATCCAAATGACACGGGCTATAAGCTCATGGGCCATTACTGGGCTGAACAGCTTAGAACCTGGCTTGGAGGAAGTGCGGAAACTCCGCCGGATGAACCGGTTCCTGCAGAACCTGTTACCGGGGATGTAAATGATGACGGAGCAGTTTCCTCAGCTGATTTTGTTCTTCTTCAGAAGTATCTGCTCGGAATTTCAGAACTTTCGGAAAACCAGAAGAAAAACGCAGATATTAATGAAGATGAACTGATAAATATAGCTGATTTCATTTTACTGAAAAATATGATTATGGAATAAAAATATCAGGAGTGGGAATAAGGTACAGACCCAGAGGCAATAAAATGAATTATATTCTTATGAACAAAGATGAACCGTGGCTGTTTTTTGAAAGCAGCTGTGATGAGTTTGATGAAGTGCATCTCACCGAGAAGAAGTGGCTTACTGAACTGAGACCCTGGGGATATGCAGATCTGTATTCGTTTATTGAAAGCAGAAAGGCACCTAAACACAGAAAGCATATGAAAATGCTTTTTGAACGTTACGGCTGCAGTGATACAGAAGGTTTTCTCAGGGTGACTCATTCACTTTCGCTTAATGATACTTTCTGGGTCAAGGAAGAACAGAGCAGTTTAAGCTGGAATGATGTATCTCTGTATACAAATGAATTTGACGAAGTTGCTGCTCATACAGCATTTGACGGATTTGACGGAAGCACGGAGTTTTCAAGTACTTCTCCTGAATTCGGAACAGACGGTTATTATGCGAAATGCTGGATAAGGGAGAAGGGGGATATTTTTCTGTGCAAGAGCGGAAGCAGTACTTTCGAAGTTGAACCGCTTTCAGAGTTCCTTGCATCTCAGGTCGCTGAAATAATCTGTCCGGAATCAGTCCGCTATGAACTTTCATTTCTGCATGGTAAACTTATAAGTAAATGCAGGCTTTTCACAAGTGAAAAATACGGATTTGTAAAAGCTGCAGGAATTTTTAGAGAAAGAAAAACTGTTTCCGAACTTCTGAACTATTACGAAAAATCAGGAAACGGGGATTTTTTCAGAAGAATGTGTATACTCGATGCACTTATACTTAATATTGACAGACATTACGGAAATTTTGGAATGCTGGCAGATAACGAAAGTATGAAGCTTGTCGGTACAGCTCCGGTTTTTGACAATAACCGGTCACTGTGTTTTGATCTGGACAGTGACCAGCTGAAAAATCCGGAATGGTATATAAAAAGATGCAGACCTGCCTTCGGTGCTGATTTCATTTCTACCGCGCGCGGTGTTATGACAGATGAGATACGGAATGATCTGATCAACATGAAAGGTTTTCGCCTGAAACAGCATGAATCAATACGTGCAGACCAGCAGAGACTTGATTTGCTTTCCGATTTGATTTGCGGGCAGATTGGGAGGATTGTGTGATATATAAGTAAACTACATGGTTTCGATAAATGAATTTTTGAAATTATTTAAATAATCAGAGGTGAGATTTGGTATGTTAAAAATATATTTCGGTGAAATGCCTGGAGAAATATATAATCCCCCGCTTTATTTTGCGAATCAGTATGAAGATGACTGGATTACTTCACAGCTTTCATAACTATTTTGTACTTGTTCTCCGTGATAATTTTCCGAGCCTGCCATATAGTTGTGAAGAGATTTATGGAATAAGAACATCTGAAAAGTATGCGGGGTTAAAAAAGATTTATCATGAATTTTACAGTTTATATGGCGATACATAATGTATTGCCGGATAAAATAAAGTGACCGCAGAGAAAGAATGTGTAATGTAATAACCGGTCACTGTGTTTTTTCTGGACAGCCCTGCAGATAAAAAAATCCGCAGGGCTGTTCATATATGTGATGTGAGGAAAAATCATTGAAAAAAATTGATGAAGAATACTTATAGCTGTCTCTTATACACATCTGACGCTGCCGACGATACTCCTTGTGT
>CAMCOJ010000327.1 GCA_945876405.1 uncultured Ruminococcus sp. | reverse complement strand
TACACAAGGAGTATCGTCGGCAGCGTCAGATGTGTATAAGAGACAGCGGCGGTACTCCTGTGGTATTCCCTGCTATCGCTGTCTGCGACGGTATCGCTATGGGACACAAAGGTATGAAATACTCACTTGTAACAAGAGACCTCATCGCTGACTCTACAGAATGCATGGCTCTTGCCCACCACTTCGATGCACTTGTTATGATCCCTAACTGCGACAAGAACGTACCGGGGCTTCTTATGGCAGCTGCCCGCGTAAATGTCCCTACAATATTTGTAAGCGGCGGTCCTATGCTTGCCGGTCACGTTAAGGGCAGCAAAACATCACTCTCAAGCATGTTCGAAGCTGTAGGTGCTTACACAGCCGGAAAAATCTCACTTGAAGATGTTGAGGAATACGAAAACAAGGCATGTCCAACATGCGGTTCCTGCTCAGGTATGTACACAGCAAATTCAATGAACTGTCTGACAGAAGTTCTCGGTATGGGTCTCCGTGGAAACGGTACAATCCCTGCTGTTTACTCAGAGAGAATCAAGCTTGCAAAGAAGGCAGGCATGGCAGTTATGGAGATGCTTAAGAAAAACATCCGTCCTCGTGATATCATGACAGAAAAGGCTTTCCAGAATGCACTTACAGCTGATATGGCTCTCGGGTGTTCAACAAACAGCATGCTCCACCTCCCTGCTATTGCAAATGAATGCGGCATCACAATCAACCTTGACATGGCAAATGAAATCAGCGCAAAGACTCCAAACCTCTGCCACCTCGCTCCTGCAGGTCACGCTTATATGGAAGACCTCAATGAAGCCGGCGGTGTA
This sequence comes from uncultured Ruminococcus sp., assembly GCA_945876405.1. Classification (GTDB taxonomy): domain Bacteria; phylum Bacillota; class Clostridia; order Oscillospirales; family Ruminococcaceae; genus HUN007. Next base: position 2,443 of record CAMCOJ010000327.1, on the reverse strand, counting down.
TACGCAGTTCTTAATGAACTCAACAAGAAGGGTCTTATCCACACAGATGTTATGACATGTACAGGAAAGACACTCGGCGAAAACATCGCTGGTGTTGTAAACAAGGATACAAACATCATCAGACCAATTGACAATCCGTACACACAGACAGGCGGTATCGCTGTTCTCCGCGGTAACCTTGCTCCGGACGGATGCGTTGTAAAGAGAAGTGCTGTTGCTCCTGAGATGCTCGTTCACAGAGGTCCTGCAAAGGTATTTAACTCTGAAGAAGATACAATTGCTGCTATCAAAGGCGGTAAGATTGTTGCAGGCGATGTCGTTGTCATCCGCTACGAAGGTCCTTCAGGCGGTCCTGGTATGAGAGAAATGCTCAGCCCTACATCTGCTATTGCAGGTATGGGTCTTGACAAGGACGTTGCTCTTATCACAGACGGACGTTTCAGCGGTGCTACAAGAGGTGCTTCCATCGGTCACGTTTCACCTGAAGCTGTAAGAGGCGGAAATATCGCTTATGTACAGGATGGTGATATGATCTCTATCAACATTCCTGAATACAGCATTACTCTTGAAGTTTCTGACGAAGAACTCGCAAAGAGAAAAGAAAACACAAAACTCCTTGTTAAGGATGATATCACCGGCTATGCAAGAAGATATGCAGCCATGGTTTCTTCTGCAGACAAGGGTGCTATAATAAACAAGTTCTGATAAACGGAGGCGCTTTAAAATAAAAAGCTCTTTAAAAAAGCTTTACTATAAGCTTAATTCGCTCGTTATCTTCAGAGATATTATGAACTGCCGCACTATGCAGAGCCTCAGTGCCCTGCTTAAGTGTGTCAGCAATGAAGATACAGCACTTGACGAAACAATACATGCCTATGCCGATTTTGTTTCAGATCTTTACCGTCACCATAACGATCTCGGAACATATATTCTTACTCTCGTTTTCGAGGATGAAAACATATGCATGATAAAAAAAGCTCAGAACACTGAGCCCGGTGACAAGATGCAGGCATGTCTTGAAAATGAGCTTCTCTCACTGGAAGAGATTTCTCAGATTACTTCCGAAGATGTAAAAAAATGCATTGACTACGACGGTTTCCTGCCTGACTGGGACAACACAGCTTATGATTTCAGGAGCAGGTATAAGGAAAGAATCGATAACGTTGACAAATACGGCTACGGTATTTATGCAAAATATTACATGTTTATCGTAAAGGACGGAAACATTGTTCCTGTAAAACATCCTGACGAAATCAAGCTTTCCCAGCTTATCGGCTATGAAACACAGCGCCGGATGATAGTTGACAATACCCTTGCTCTTCTCAGAGGAAAGCCTGCTTCCAATGTACTTCTTACAGGTGATGCGGGTACAGGCAAATCATCTTCTGTAAAAGCCATTGCAAATGAATACAGAGACCAGGGTTTACGTATCATAGAAGTAAGAAAAGACCAGCTCCATGATATACCTGTGATTATGGACAGTCTCGGCAAAAATCCGCTCAAATTCATTCTGTTCATCGATGATCTTTCATTTGAATCAGATGACGACAACTTCGGTGCACTTAAGGCTATACTTGAAGGATCTGTTTCAGCAAGAGCCGCAAATATCGCTATCTATGCAACAAGCAACAGACGTCATCTTGTGAAGGAAAACTTCTCGGACAGAAACGGTGACGATGTTCACAGAAACGATACAGTACAGCAGCTTATCTCCCTGTCAGAACGTTTTGGTCTGAAAATCTCTTTCTCAAAACCGGCAAAGGATGAATATCTTAAGATTGTTTCAGGACTTGCAAAACAAAACGGTCTTGACATTCCGGAGGACAAACTCTTCGAGGAAGCTGAAAGATTTGCCATTGCAAAGAGCGGACGTTCAGCAAGGGCTGCAAAACAGATAGTTGACCGCCTCATCGCTGAAAATACTTAATTTTTTACGAAATGGGTGAAAAAAATGCTTACACTTGATAAAATCTATCACGCAAGTTTTGTCCTGAAAAATGTTGTAAGAAAAACTGACCTTATCCATGCCCCAAAGATAAATCCGGACTGCGATATCTATCTTAAAACAGAAAACCTCCAGATTACCGGTTCATTCAAGGTAAGAGGTGCCTACTACAAAATATCACAGCTCTCCGATGAAGAAAAGAAAAAAGGCGTTATCGCCTGCTCAGCCGGAAACCATGCTCAGGGCGTTGCCCTCGCAGCCTCTGCAAACGGCATTAAATCACTTATATGCCTCCCTGACGGAGCTCCTATCTCAAAGGTAGAAGCTACCAAAAGCTATGGTGCTGAGGTTTGTCTGGTTGAAGGTGTATACGATGACGCATACAACAAGGCTCTTCAGCTTAAGGAAGAAAAGGGATACACATTTATCCATCCATTTGATGATGAATATGTTCTGTCTCTTATACACATCTCCGAGCCCACGAGACAGGCAGAAATC
>CAMCOJ010000326.1 GCA_945876405.1 uncultured Ruminococcus sp. | reverse complement strand
AGGTAAAGTAGAAGATCAGTTTTAATACAGCAACAGACAGTTGCTTGTGCGAATATACAAGATGTGGTAGAATAAAATTATCAAATTATGGAGGCTATTGTTATGGAAACAAAAGATATACTTTTTGAACTTCGTACTAAGAAAGGCTTGTCACAGGATGCACTTGCTGAAAAAATATTTGTAACACGTCAGGCAGTTTCACGCTGGGAAAATGGTGAAACTGTTCCGAATACTGACACGCTGAAATTATTGTCTAAACTTTATGATGTATCCATAAATACATTGTTAGGTTCACCTATGCAGCTTATATGTCAGTGCTGCGGAATGCCTTTGGAAGACAGCAATACCAGTAAAGAAAAAGATGGTTTTTTCAATGAGCAGTATTGTAAATGGTGCTATGCTGACGGCGAATATATGTATAGTGACATGGATGACCTGATTGAAGTATGTGTTAAAAATATGGTTAATGAACGGTATTCAGAAGCTGATGTCAGAAAGTATTTACAGGAAACCCTGCCAAAGCTTGACTATTGGAAGCGATATAAAGAGCTTGGCGGTGACGGAAATTTTGAGCAGTTTAAAAAGCAGCTTATCGAGGAAATCAACGCTCTGAATATTGAGGGAATGCCGAAACTTACAAAACTGAATGCACTTGTGGGCGGTTATGTAAATCTGGAATATAGACTTCCTAACGGAAAAATGATGAAATTTTTAGATGATAATACAACATATCTCGGAAATCAGCTTGAATGTGAATTCGGAGGTGAAAGATGCTTTGGGGTTATCGCAAATATAGATTTTATCATGGTGGCTACATATGAAGCAAACGGAGAGAATCCTGAGCTTGTAATCTATAAAAAAAGATAAGTCAAGCCAGCCGTTTTCCTTCCAGTATGCCGTTTCTGTTTTTGATGAATTCCAGCCTTTTGAATGCATTATTCCCATCATCGTAAATGTAAGTCGCCGATGATTATTGAACTTAAGTGTGATAAAGACAGTAAGAAATATGAATATACTATTGGAAAATGAAGAATATGAAATATAAAAATACAGAACCGGCCATATTTATCGAGAGGCCAAATCGTTTTATAGCAAATGTTGATATAAATGGAAAAACTGAAACAGTTCATGTAAAGAATACCGGAAGATGCAGGGAACTTCTTGTGCCGGGCAGTAAGGTAATTCTTGAAAAATCAGATAATCCTGACAGAAAAACAAAATATGATCTGGTAGCTGTTTACAAAGAAAATCTCGGACTTGTCAATATTGACAGTCAGGCTCCAAATAAGGTTGTAAAAGAGTGGCTTGAAAGCAAACCTGAGATTTTTGCGGATATAACATTGCTTAAACCGGAATATACTTATGGCAAATCAAGAGTGGATTTTTATCTTGAATGTGGTGACCGGAAAATTCTTATAGAGGTAAAAGGTTGTACACTTGAAATTGACGGTACTGGATATTTTCCCGATGCACCTACAGAGCGAGGCATAAAGCATCTTAACGAACTTGCTGAAGCTTCAAAGCTTGGATACGAGTGCTATATTGCATTTGCAATCACCATGCCTGGAGTTACAAAGGTTTTTCCAAATTACAAAACACATAAAGAATTCGGAGATGCCCTGGATTATGCAGTGAAACAAGGGGTTAAAGTATTATATTTGCCTTGCGAAGTGAAAGAAAACAGTCTTGAAGTGATGAGCTGTATTTTATAATTTTCATAATATGCTATTCACTATGGAATATATATTAACAGGAAAAAACCGGTTTTCTAAGGAGAAATCGGTTGTTTTTTGTAGCACAATTGTGCGATGTGTGGTATAATATCCATGTTAGGATATAAAAATCATAAATAAAGGGGATTTTTAAATGAAAAAAATTTATACATATACAGTTGCTTTAATTCTTGCAGCATCGCCGGTCTCAGCACTGGTGGCAGAAAATTTTGTCTGTGCGGCTGCTTCATCAGTGTCTTCAGTTACTCTTGACGGAGAAGTATCGTATAATATTCTGGAAAATGAATATTTAAGATATTATGCAACAGTGGTAAATTCATATCTATTTGAAAATTCAGACGGTACATTTACAAGAGTTGAAAATATAAACAAAAATATAGTTGTTGAAAATTACACAAGTGACGGAAAAAAGATTTCTTCTCAGAGTGTTGATTTTGAACTTGAATTATTTGGAGGATTTTTTAAAGGTAAAGATGCAAATTATTTTGTCTTTGGTCAGAAGAATCCGAAATATGATGATAATGTTGAGGTAGTCAGAGTAGTAAAATATTCAAAAGACTGGTACAGAATTTCCGAAGCCTCACTTTACGGAGCAAATACACATATCCCGTTTGATGCCGGCTCACTTCGTATGATTGAAAATGAAGGAAAACTATATGTTCATACTTCCCATGAGATGTATGCCGAATCAGATGGAATAAATCATCAGGCAAATCTGACATTTGTTGTCGATGAAATAAATATGAAGATTACTGATTCAAATTATCAGATATTAAATATTGGACAGTCAGGATATGTCAGTCATTCATTTAACCAGTATATACAGAGTGACGGTCAGTATATTTACAGAGTGGATCATGGTGATGCTTATCCGAGAGCAGTTGCTCTGACAAAAGCAGGTTTATCCAATATAAAGAGAGTAGACTATACTTTGCCGTTTACGATATCCGGAAATGTTGGCAATAACTATACCGGTGTATGCATTGGCGGTTTTGAATTGTCTGAAAACAACTGTCTTATAGCCGGAAAGTCAATAGATCAGGAAAATAATGAAAGTAATTCCGTAAACATTTTCCTTACAGTTACTTCTAAAGATTTAAACAGCAGTAAAACAATATGGTTAACTGATTATACAGCTGACGACAATTTTTCCATTGGAAATCCTCATCTTGTAAAATATGATGATGACACGTTTGTGGTAATCTGGCATGAAATACACGAAGAATCAACACTGTTAAAATACGTTACTGTAAATTCCGAAGGAGAAAAAACTGAGGAAATAAAAAGTGTTAAAGTTGAAGATTATTATATTCTTTCAGACTGCAAACCGGTAAAATTCACTGACGGAACAATAAAATGGTATTCTTCGGATAATGAAAGTGTTTCATTATACACACTTGATCTGAATTTACCTGAAATTGTAAAAGGTGATATCAATGGTGACACCAGGTGTGATGTCGTGGATTATATGATTATGTTAAAGCTGTCTCTTATACACATCTGACGCTGCCGACGATACTCCTTGTGT
>CAMCOJ010000325.1 GCA_945876405.1 uncultured Ruminococcus sp. | reverse complement strand
TTCTGCCTGTCTCGTGGGCTCGGAGATGTGTATAAGAGACAGGTGTACGCTGATTGGGCTGCTGTTTCAGAAACTTCACTTTACTGATACAAATATTGTTACAGTATATATACTGGGTGTACTTCTTACATCGATTGTGACGAACGGTTATCTGTGCAGCCTTGCCGGTTCTTTCCTGAGTGTATTTCTTTTCTGTTTTTTTCTCACAGAACCCAGAATGTCATTTCGGACTTATGCAGTAGGTTATACGGTAACATTTGCGATTATGCTTGTTTCATCTGTACTTACAGGAACTCTTGCAGCAAAACTTAAGGCACATGCGAAACTCTCAGAACAGCTGGCATTTCGTACGCAGATATTGTTTGATACAAACCGTTTACTGCAAAAAGCTCAAAATAGTTCCGAGATACTGAGTGTTACATGTACACAGTTGACGCGGCTGCTTAAAAGAAATATTGTGGCATATGTTGCAGAAGAAAATATTTTGTCAGGTGGAAAGATTTTTTCAGAAGGAAATGAATGTATAGACAGTGTTTATCTTAATGAAGAGGAACAGAATGTTGCGAACTGGGTATATGCAAATCATCAGCGTGCAGGAGCAACAACAGATCATTTTGGAGATGCCAGGTGTCTCTATCTTCCTATATGTAACAGAGATAATATATATGGTGTGCTGGGAATACCGGTGAAGAAAGAAAATATGGATTCATTTGAGTACAGCATTCTGTACTCTGTTATAAATGAGTGTGCACTTGCTATGGAGAATTCAAAAAATACTGTCGAAAAAGAAAAAAATGCAGTTCTGGCCAAAAACGAGCAGTTGCGGGCAGATTTGTTACGGGCGATTTCACATGATCTCCGTACGCCACTTTGTTCTATTTCCGGAAATGCAGATATGCTTCTGAATAATGGAGAATGTCTGGACAAAATTACAAAACATCAGATATATACAGATATTTATGATGATGCGGAGTGGCTTATTGGAGTGGTAGAAAATCTGCTATCAATTACAAGACTGAATGATGGACGGCTGAAAATAAAATTTACGGATCAGCTTCTTGATGAGGTAATTGCAGAATCGCTGAAACATATCAGCAGGAAACACGATGCTTATGCGATTGAAACAGAATGTGATGAACTTATTCTGTCGCATATGGATGTCAGACTCATCATACAGGTTCTTATCAATCTGATCGACAATGCAGTAAAATATACACCACCGGGATCAACAATATTTATTCGTGGAAAAAAAGAGGATGGTAAAGCATGGATAAGCGTAGAAGATAATGGCCCCGGAATTCCGGATGAAATGAAGTCCCATATATTTGAGATGTTTTTTACCGGAAAAAATTCGATTGCTGACAGTCACCGCAGTCTTGGACTTGGACTTGCACTCTGTAATTCAATCATTGAAGCGCATGATGGGGAACTTATACTTACGGATAATAAGCCTCATGGCTGTATTTTTACTTTTTCGCTGCCGTTAAGCGAGGTGACATTAAATGAATAAAACAACAATTCTGGTTGTCGAAGACGACCGCCCAATACGAAATCTGATCGGGACTACGCTAAAAACCCATGACTATAAATATCTTACAGCGGAAAATGGAACCGAAGCAATTCTGGAAGCTTCTTCCCATAATCCGGATATTATTCTGCTTGATCTTGGACTTCCGGATATGGAAGGCGTAGAGGTGATCAGAAAAGTGCGTACCTGGTCCAATATGCCAATTATCGTGATAAGTGCGCGAAGCGAGGACACAGATAAAATAGAGGCTCTTGACGCCGGAGCCGATGATTATATCACGAAGCCGTTTTCAGTAGAAGAACTGCTTGCACGTATACGTGTTACGCAGAGACGTCTTGCAATTACTCAGGCTGGTGAGACACAGGAAACATCTGTTTTTATTAATGGAGAATTAAAAATAGATTATACGGCAGGCTGCACTTACCTGAAAAATAAAGAACTGCATCTTACACCTATAGAATATAAGTTATTGTGCCTGCTGTCACGCAATGTGGGAAAAGTGCTGACGCATACTTATATTACTCAGCAGATATGGGGGAGCTGTTCAGAAAACGATATTGCTTCACTGAGGGTATTTATGGCGACTTTGCGCAAGAAGTTGCAACCTGATAAATCCGAAACGCAATATATACAGACACATATTGGCATTGGATACAGGATGCTCAGAATAGAATAAAATATATATAGGTTTATCACAGGGTATCTGTTATAATAGGTCATAAGTTTGCTTATGGAAAATGAAATAACTCAGAACAACATGTAAGAAGGAGGAATACATAATGATTTGTGGGATGACTTATTATCAGATATGCTGGTATTTTCTGATATATTCGTTTGGTGGCTGGATCGTTGAGGTAATCTTTCATGCAGTAGCACTTGGAAAGGTTATAAATCGGGGATTTCTGAATGGACCGGTCTGCCCGGTTTATGGATTTGGGGTTTTATCTGTCTTCGCATTGATAAACACACTTCAGAGCGGTGGACGCCAGATGAGTGATGTGATGTTGTTTGTTTTTGGAGTTATTCTGGCGACAGCAGTTGAACTGATCGCCGGCTGGCTGCTGGATGTATGTTTTCATGCGAGATGGTGGGATTATTCAGATAAGCCGCTGAATTTTCACGGATATATATGCATGGAATTCTCATTGCTGTGGGGAATGGCTATTGTTCTTGTTGTAAAAGTTTTTCAGAAATATGTGGAAAACAGTAATGTGATGCAGAATTCATCTACAATAGGCTGGGTTGTTCTTGCAATTCTTTATGCTCTGTATTTCGTGGATTTTGTTGTAACAGTTGCAGTTATACAGGGACTGAACAAGAAACTTACGAAGCTGGATAAAATTCGTTCAGATATGAGGATTGTGAGTGATAAGATCAGCACAACTGTTGCTACGACTACAATTGATACAGCACAGAAAGTAGGAGAGGGAAAGGTTCAGGCAGCCCTTGCGAAGGCGGAACTGCTGGATGCAGCAGCAGCCAAAAAGGACAATTCTCTTGAAATGCTTCGCATGAAAAAGGCAGAACTTCAGACTCAGTTTGATGAACTGTCAAATTCCATTACAAACCATGTAGTATTTGGCCAGGGAAGACTTCTTAAGGCTTTCCCGAGAATGAAGCACAGAGACTATTATGAAGTAATCCAGGAATTAAAAAAGAAACTGGAAAGATAATAACGGAAGCCCTCTGAGACAGTTCAGGATCTGTCTCTTATACACATCTCCGAGCCCACGAGACAGGCAGAA
>CAMCOJ010000324.1 GCA_945876405.1 uncultured Ruminococcus sp. | reverse complement strand
CTTATAAAGGACGGCGACGTAATATGCCTTAATTCATTTGTCGGCATCGAAAATCCGGTTGAACTTCATGAAGCTGTATACCGCAGATATAAAGCATCCGCTTCACCGAAAAATCTTACAATAGTTTCAAGTGCCGGATTCGGAGTATGGGATGAAAACCGCAATGCTGAAAGCTACATAAGAGAAGGTGCAGTTGACAAGCTTATATGCGGACATTTTGGTGCCATGCTGAGCACAAAAAAACTTGTACTTGAAGACAGATTTGAAGCATACAATCTTCCGCTGGGCTGCATTTCACATGCAATACGTGCACAGGCAGGCGGACTTCCGGGTGCTCTTTCAAAGGTAGGACTTGATATTTTTGTTGACCCTGATATTGACGGACCGGGAATAAACAAAATCTCAAAGGATACAAGCCTTGTAAAGCATGTAAAGGTTGACAATGAAGAATTTCTCTACTATAAGCTTCCTAAGATAAACATTGCTCTTATCAAGGGTACAGCAGCTGACAGCAAGGGCAATATTTCATTTGACGATATGTATATGTCGGGGGATGCTCTTTCAATCTGTCAGGCTGTAAAGGCAAATCACGGAAAGGTAATCGTTCAGGTTGACAGAATTGTCAGCACACCTTCCCGTCCTCGTAACACCATTATTCCGGGCTGTATGGTTGATGCAATTGTAAAGGTGGAACCGGAACCAAGACATGCAGCATACGAATCACTTACAGGAAGTTTCGAAATACCGTACTCACAGTGGCAGGACTGGAGCGATATGCTCGCCAAGAGAACTGCTACAAAACCCGAGAAAAATCCGGCTGCAAAGATAATCGGAAAACGTGCCTCCATGGAGCTTAAACCTGACGACATTGTAAACATCGGCATAGGCATCCCGGAAAATGTTTCCCACTTTGCAAGACTCAGCGGTATGCTCGACCAGATTACACTCACTGTTGAATCAGGCGGTGTAGGCGGCTTCCCGGCATCAGGAAAGGTATTCGGTGCTATGATAGGCGCCGCCTCAATGAACGACATGGCAAACCAGTTCGACCTCTACGACAACGGAGGTCTTGATATCTGCTTTATGGGCGGTCTTGAAGTTGACCGTTTCGGAAATGTAAACTCACACCGCGGTCCCGGTGCATTCTCAGGAATCGGAGGATTTGCAAACATCACTGCAAGAACGCACACTGTTGTGTTCTGCCTTACCTTCAACACCAGAGGACTTGATGTATCCGAGGAAAACGGCGTAATAAACATTGCTAAAAACGGAAGCATTCCAAAGTTTGTAAACATAATAAACAGCATAAGCTTCTCAGCAAAGCGTGCTCTTGTAAACAAACAGCGCGTACTGTACGTAACCGAACGCTGTGTCTTTGAACTGTGCAGCAGCGGTCTCAGACTTATAGAAGTCTATCCAGGGGTAGAGGCAAGAAAAGATGTACTCGATCTTCTGCCGTTTGATGTGGAGGTTAAGAAGGGATTAATTTAATCATATATAATTCAAGGGCATCCCGCAACGGGATGCCCTTTCTGTATTAACCTATAATTTTATTTTTAACAAGAATCATATCAGTAATACCGAGGCTGCATGAATTATCCATATCAGCACTGTATCCGTCAAATACTCCTTCATCAGAAAGCATATATTTCTGCATAATAACTGCGTCTGCACTGTTTACCTTTCCGTCAGAGTTAAGGTCGCCCTTTATTCCACCGGAAGGAAGAGGAACCTTCTCATCAAATCTTATAATGATGTAGCTTACATTTATTGCCTTGTCCTCTGATCTGAAATTCAGCGTAAGTCTGCCATCAGTTACATTCACCTTACCCTTTACTGATGTATTTCCGTTTATCGGAACATTTTCTGCCACAGTACTCTGATTATCCGTACCGAAGTTTGCATAAACAGAAGGATTGTTTGAACATTTCCACGGATCGCAGAAGCCTATCTCAACATTATACGAACCATCAGGAAGTGTAAAACCGTAGTCAAGATGTCGTGCGATATTGTTTTCATACTGGTTTTTCGTGTACCTGTTACTGTTTTCCTTGCTCTGATTATCCGCTGTATTCTGTTCATTTGCCCAGGTATTTGCCGTATAAATGCCCTTGCTTTTCGAAGAGCCATTGTACTGGTCGTTAGTATCATCAATGATTCCCCATACTGCACCGGTTACTTCATCCTCTCCGTAAACCTGTTCGGTACGGCTGTTGTAATATCCAAGTTTATCGGTTCCTGTAAGCGTTGAAGTGTCATGGTCACCGCAGTCAACAAAATACGCAATACTGCTGTCACTTTCATAAAGAGGCTTTACTGCTGTCATATAGATGAAGTCGCAGACCTTTGCACATTCTCTGCCGTCAGCAGATGAGAAAAATACGTCAACTGCACTGTATGTTGTACCGTTTGCCTCCACGCTCTTTACACACGAAGAAATAACTTCAGGAGGAACGATAAGCTTGACATCATATACATCACTGTTTCCTTCATAGCTGAGCTTTTCATTGTAAAGAACCTTGTCGCCGACACGTACCTTAATCGTTTTTCCGTTGTCTTCCTTTCTGAACTTTACAGTGAGAACTGAATACTGAGCAGCCTCATCAACTGCCATCTGATATCCGAAGTACCCGTTTCCTGATGTATATCTGTATGTGCTGTCAGAGGTAACACTTTTCGAAAGATACTCCTGCATGTTGTGGAGATCATCATTTTCATACTGACCGTAGCCTGGCTGTACTGTGTCTGTAACAGTATACTTTGCACGCGGAAGTTCTGTATCTGTAACAGAATCTGCATTGTTGAAATACCAGTAGATTCCGTAACGCTGCTGATACTGTCTGTAATGCGGAGTAAACACAAGCTTTCTGTTTGTGCCGTTAAGTGTAAATTTCATTGAAGACGGATCTTTTGTAAGATATTTTCCGATATCGGACATAAACAGGGAAACCGATCCGTTTTCCTTGTTTACTGTAATATTTTCACTTCCTGCAATTTTTTCTTCAGGAATGGAAACCCACATACCCGTTGAGCCTTTTTTCATATTTTCAGTACCGAGCTCTGCACTTAGAACAACAGGTCCGTAAGTAAAGGCATACGCCTTACCCTTTGCGTCCTGAAGGGTATGTGCCTGTACTTCTTCAGGAATGGTAAGTTCAATTTTGTCCCCGCTGCTGAAGCTGCGGCTTATCTGCGCGTATCCGTTAATATCTGTATATGCGGTCTTCTGACCTGTCTCTTATACACATCTGACGCTGCCGACGATACTCCTTGTGT
>CAMCOJ010000323.1 GCA_945876405.1 uncultured Ruminococcus sp. | reverse complement strand
CACAAGGAGTATCGTCGGCAGCGTCAGATGTGTATAAGAGACAGGGCTATAACTGCAATACCTGGTAAATCAGAAAGCTGGCTTATGGTTGAAATCGAACCTGAAAGAAATCTGTATTTCAAAGGAAGCGATTCACCAGCTGCTATGGTTGAAGTAAGTGTATTCGGTTCAGCTGACTCAGCTTCATTCAATAAGCTTACAGGTTCCATCTGCAGCATAATAAACGACGAACTTGCTATTGATCAGTCAAGGGTATATGTTAAGTACGAAGCTACACGTGACTGGGGCTGGAACGGATCCAATTTTTAAGATTTGTATATGAAAAAATTTCACGCATATCCAATGTACTATTCTGGATATGCGTGATTTTTTTATTTTTTAGCTGGTTTATTTTTCTTCGGCAGAGTAAAGAATAATATAATTCCAAGAAGGATAACTGCAATTGTCATCCATATAATCATCAACGGAATACTTTTTCCTGAGAAATAATCGTAATATCCCTTAAGGTAAACGACAGAAACTATAGCAGGCAGTATCCATGTCATATACGGTTTAACCCAGTTGCCTATTCCAAACCCTTTTCCCCTGTTTACTTCTTCCGTAAATCTGTCCCAGCCCCATCCATGTTTATGGGTACAAAACAGAATAACTGCTATACTGCCAAGAGGAAGTATATTATTTGATACAAGAAAATCTTCAAAGTCAAGAAAGTTTGTTCCTTCTCCAAGCGGATTGATGCCGCTAAGTACATTAAATCCAAGTACAGCTGGCATTGAAAGCAAAATCATAACTGGAATGTTTATTATTACTGCTTTCTTTCTTGAAATCTCCCACTGCTCCATGCACATTGCGATGATATTTTCAAATACAGCAATTACAGTAGACATTGCAGCAAATGTCATGAAAATGAAAAAACATGAACCCCATATTCTGCCGCCTCTCATACTGTTGAAAACATTTGGCAGCGAAATAAAGAGAAGTGACGGTCCGGAGTCAAGAGGAACATTAAATGATACACAGGCTGGAATAATAATAAATCCGGCAGTCAGTGCTATAAAAGTATCAATAAGAGTGATACTCAGTGCCTCATTAGTTAGTTTTCTGTCATTATTAAGATAAGAACCAAATATCTCCATTGATCCAATCCCTACACTTAGTGTGAAGAACGCATGGCTCATAGCCTCAAATACTGTTCTCCCAAAACCATTTTTTGTGAGATTAATCAGATCCGGCACCAGGTAGTATTTGATACCGGCTGAGGCATTTTCAAGTGTAAGAGAATGTACTGCCATTACAGAAAGAAGAATAAGAAGAAGTATCATGATTACTTTCGTAACCTTTTCAACCCCGTTATTCAGTCCAAGGGCACATATACCAAAACCCAGAAGTATAGTCAGAACTGTGAAAAAAATCATTTCTCCAGTACCGTAGAGCATATTTTCAAACGCAAGTGAAATTTGTCCGGCATCCAGACCATCAAGTTTTCCGCTCATCATTTTTACACTGTAGTTCATCATCCAGCCACAAACCATAGTATAGAACATCATAAGCAGATAATTTCCTGCCAGCGGTACAAATTTACTTAGGTGAAATCTGCTTTGTTCCGTACCAAGTATGTCATAAGCCTTTATAAGACTTTTTTTGCTTCCTCGTCCGACAGCGAATTCAGAGATAAGAATAGGATAACCGAGTATACCAAGAAAGACAAGATAAAGTAAAATAAACGCTCCCCCGCCATACTGTGCACATATATACGGAAACTTCCAGACATTTCCCAAACCTATCGCACAACCGGCTGAAACAAGAATAAAACCTAAGCGCGAGCCAAATTTTTCTCTTTCCATTAAAACCAAAACTCCTTTTTCAACTTGAAAAGATATTTAATCAACATATATATTTTACGTAATTGTGTGTTATTATAACATAATTCCTTGAAAAAATCAACAGAACTTTGTTAAAAAATATATTGACCGCCAGTTAAAAAATGCGTTATAATATAAAAAGCAAAAAATGACTGGCGGTCAGGATTTTATAACAGTGTTATCACATTCTCCACAATTATGGTGTTATTGTATATGTACAGAAAGGTTTGATGATAATGATAAAGGGTATAGGAATTGCTCTTGCAGGAATTGCCTCTGCCGGAACTGTTGCATGCTTTGCAGGCGCTAAAACGCTTTTTAACAGAACTATTCCAAGGCAGGATGTTCCTAGGGTTGACCTCAGCGAAATGGCTGACATAGAAAAGTGGGAGGAGTATAAAAAATTCATGGTTTCAAACAGTGAATGGCTGCAGTCTCAGGAGCTTGAACATATAACGATAAAAGCACGTGACGGAATAACACTTCATGCTGTTTAAAATGATTACGAGGATAATTTAAAATGAAAGAAATTAATATCAATGGTGCATTTATGAAATGCTATCCGCTTTGCGCTGCACAGAGACTGCATTATTACACAGTTAAGTATTCACCGGAACAGGTGTTATGTATCGGAACAGGTCTTTACGTTAAACAGGACGTTGATTTTAATATTCTGAAAAAAGCTATCTATGAGGCGTATAAAAAATTTGATACAATGCGTCTGAGATTTACAAAAGATGAGGACGGAACTGTATACCAGTATATTGTACCTAATGAGGACCGTGATATAGAATTCCGTGACTTCTCAAACTGGAAAGAAGATGCTGTAAAAATACATTTCTTTCCGCTGAGAACAATAATGGAACCTGATCTCACTTTCCTTGACGGCATAAGAATTATTCAGACAGAACAGAACAAAATATTCCGGCACGCAAACTATGATCCTATCGAATATACTATGAAAAGAGGGCAGTACTGGAAGTATAAGCCGGGAACAAGCTACGAAAGTATATCTCTTACATATCAGCCGCTCACTATAACTAAAGATACTCCGGAAATGCCCGATATTCCTTATAAAAGCTACTGGTATTCAAACGGAGTAGCTGCACAGCCGTTATATCTGACTGTAATGCACCGCCCTGAAGATAACGGACTTAATTTCAATTTCGAATACAGAATAGACGCTGTTACAGATAAAGAAATGGAATATTTCTATTACTATCTCTGCCGTGTACTCTTCAGAGAAATTGAGGACGAAACAAGAACTATCGGTGAAATACTTGATATGATATAATTAAAACTATGGAGATTAATAACTTTTTCAAAATCTGTGACGGTTCACTTGATGCGGTAAAAGCATTTACAGTGGGGAAACTTAAAGTACTTGGAAATATAGAAAAAGCACTTAGATTTTCAAAAATCGTAAATAATG
>CAMCOJ010000322.1 GCA_945876405.1 uncultured Ruminococcus sp. | reverse complement strand
TACACAAGGAGTATCGTCGGCAGCGTCAGATGTGTATAAGAGACAGCTGTCAGTTTGTTCCTCGTATATTTTTTCTCCATATGCAGGAGAAACAGTTTATGCAGGTCAGCAGCTTGGTCAGACAGACTTTGATGACGGAGTAGGTCTTCCGTGGCATATCTGTGAATCAGAAACAGGTAAGATGGATTTTGCAATCAAGGACGGGTGCTATCAGATAACAATTGTTAATCCGGGCGGTGCTTCAAACGGAGGGGAAGACAGATGGGACTGTCAGTTCAGACACAGAGGACTAAAGATTGTTGCAGGACATCAGTATGAAATATCATATGAGATAACTGCGAGCAATGCAGGGCAGTACTACACAAAGATTGGTAACCTTGACGGTGATGTCGAACTCTGGCACAGCAATACAAATGACGGAGATTTTGGTGCCAACTGGGGAATGATTCCCCTTGAGGCAAACAAGCCGAAGAAAGTAAACATGACATTTACCACATCGCAGAGCATGGAGGTTGCAGAATGGGCATTTCATCTTGGCGGTGACGGTCAGTACACTCAGGGTGGCTGTTTTCCGGCAGGTACGGTTATCAAATTTGATAACATGTCTCTGGTTGACAAGACCAGCGATGAAAACGACTATGTTGCAGAAGAAGAGTGGGACAGAGCAGGAATTATAACAAATCAAATCGGATATTTTCCAAAGGGTGAAAAGAAGGCGACTCTCCTTTCTGATTCGTCAAAACCAGTAAAATTTGAACTCAGGGATTCTGAAGGAAAGAAAGTATACGGCGGCAAATCAGAGCCGATGGGTTTTGATGCTGATTCCGGTGATGAAGTTCATCTTATTGATTTTTCCGAATTCGGTGAAGAAGGTGAAGGCTATTATCTCGTGGCAGATGACTCAGAGAGCCGTGAATTTTCAATAAAAAACAATCTGTATGCAAATATGCTTTATGATTCACTTAACTATTTCTACCAGAACAGAAGCGGTGTTCCGATAGAAAGTCAGTATATTTCATCAGGTGATGCCAATGCACTTGCCCGTGCCGCAGGACATAACCCTGATAACTGTGCTACAGAGCTTGTTTGGGGATACTCGGACAGCTACTCACTCGATGTAACAGGCGGATGGTATGATGCCGGTGATCACGGAAAGTATGTTGTAAACGGTGGAATTTCACTCTGGACAATGCAGAATCAGTACGAGCGTTCAATACATAATGACAGTGTAAATCAGGATCTCTACGGAGACGGTGCACTTAATATTCCTGAGAGCGGAAATGGCATTCCTGATATTCTTGATGAATCAAGGGTTGAGCTTGAATGGATGATGAGCATGATGGTTCCGGATAATTACAAATATGCCGGCATGGTTCATCACAAGGTACACGATGAAAAGTGGACAGCACTTGCTGTCGCTCCGGCTGATGATGACAAGGTTCGTATCATAAAACCTCCGACGACAGCTGCAACACTGAACCTTGCTGCATGTGCCGCACAGGGATACAGACTCTGGAAGGATTTTGATAAAGACTTTGCTGATTTATGCCTTGAAAATGCAGAAAAAGCTTACAAGGCAGCTCTCGAAAATCCTTCAATGTTCGCACCTCTTGATGAATCAATAGGCGGCGGAGCATATGGTGACGATAATGTGGATTATGAATTCTACTGGGCAGCTTCAGATCTTTATCTTGCAACAGGAAACAAGGAATATTACAAGGATCTTACGGATTCAAAGTATGCGTTTTCTGTAGAAACAGAACTTAACGGCGGCGAAGACAACGGAACAGTCGGAAGTTTTGACTGGGGAAATGTAGCAACATTGGGTACAATGTCTCTTGCAACCGTTCAGGAAGGAATTACAGATAAGGAAATCAAGGAAATAACAAAGAATTTTGAAGACGCTTCCGAATACTATATTGATATCGAAGGCGAGCAGGGATACGGAATTCCGATAAAGGCTTCAGAAGTAACAACAAAGGACGGCAGCAAAATAGAAGGATATCCGTGGGGTTCAAATTCATTTGTAGTAAATACAGCTATCGTTATGGCGTATGCATATGACCTTACTGAAAATGACAAATATCTTGACGGTGCCAAAACAGCATTGGACTACATAATGGGAAGAAATCCTCTTGACAACTGTTATGTAACAGGATACGGTACGCACAGTTCGGAAAATCCTCATCACCGCTGGTGGTCGAATCAGGTTGATAATCAGTTTCCTTCAGCTCCTGATGGTGTACTTGTTGGCGGACCAAACTCAGGTCTTCAGGATCCATGGGTAAAGGGCCTTGGCTGGAATCCGGGAGAAAACGCTCCTCAGCTCTGCTATGTTGACCATATTGAAGCATGGTGTACAAACGAATGTACAATTAACTGGAACGCACCTCTTGCATGGATGACAGGTTTCTTTACAGATGAACCAATAAGAGAAGTCGGTGCTTTGAAATATGATGATGGTTCAGATGATGAAGAAGATGATGAGAAGAAAGAAAAGCCGGTAACAGAAAAGAAGAAAACAAACAATGACGATGATAAGGACACTGAGGAAGTGTCAAAGGATAAGGACGATGATTCAGATCTGAGTTTTGCGGAAAAGGCCAAGGCAAAGATTAAGGATATATGTGCATATATCGGTGCCGGTGTGGTAGGTCTGCTTGTGCTTATCGGTCTTGTAAATGGTCTTGTTACGATTTTAAAGGGAATATTTAAAAAGAAGAAAAAGTAAAAAATAAAACGGAGAGATGATAATTGGACAAGAGAGAGATACTGAAAAAACATTTCGGACACACTGATTTTCGCAGCGGACAGTCTGAACTGATTGACAATATTCTTGCCGGAAGAGACGTTCTCGGCATAATGCCCACCGGTGCCGGAAAGTCAGTGTGCTATCAGGTTCCGGCACTGATGCTGGAGGGGATTACACTTGTTATTTCTCCGTTAATTTCACTTATGCAGGATCAGGTTATTTCCCTTCGTGAGTCGGGAATCCGTGCTGCATATATAAACAGTTCAATGACTGCAGCCGAATATTACAGAACAATGGAAGCGGCCATGAATAATGAGTATAAGATTCTGTACGTCGCTCCTGAACGGCTGTCTTCAGAGGATTTTATAAAACTTTCCGAGAGTGTTCATATCTCAATGGTTACGGTTGATGAGGCACACTGCGTATCTCAGTGGGGGCAGGATTTCAGACCGAGTTATCTGAAGATAGCAGATTTTATGGATTCACTTAATTACAGACCCTGTCTCTTATACACATCTGACGCTGCCGACGATACTCCTTGTGT
>CAMCOJ010000321.1 GCA_945876405.1 uncultured Ruminococcus sp. | reverse complement strand
TACACAAGGAGTATCGTCGGCAGCGTCAGATGTGTATAAGAGACAGGTATTGGTTACAGTCTTCGACACTGCCCGTCCAAGTGTACTGCTTAAAGCTTTACTTGCAGTATTGGCAACACTTCTGCTGAGACTTTTGGCTACTGAATTCGTAACAGATTTCGCAACAGATGAAGCAGTTGAATGACCAGTACTACTTGAAATTGTATCTGACACCGACTGACTAACTGCATCTGCCGTTCCCCTGTTCCACGCATGACTGTAATTTACACCGGATTTAATGGATTGATTAACAGAAACTGATGCATTTGCACTCACCACACCAGATGCACCTACAGACACTCCAACCGTTTCAGAATCCCCGACTGTTACATCTACGGATCCCCCCAGAGTATCACTTGAACCTTTATTATCTGTATGGGACGTCCCCGACGTGTCACTATGTGAACTTGATTCATTTGTCGAATCTGTTATGGAATCGGTATTAGTCTCACCTGTAGATTCGGTATCAGTAGTTCCTTCGGTTTTGGTAGTTGTATCTCCATGCGTATTGGTTTCACCTGTACTTGACGAATCTGTAACCCCTTTACTGTTGGAGAATGACTGATTTGTCCCGTTCTGTATACCGGCACTTACACCTGCATTGACACCAAGATTTGCCGATGACCCCACCATCTTTGACTGAACATATGTAAAATTTGTCTGCCATGAAGCATAAGGAGCAAGTCCGGAATATAATTCTGACAACCGTAATTTTCTTTCAGAAACATCCTGAATAGGAGTTGCAAGAAGAATAAGTGTGTATTCCTGCGAAGAATTTTCCGGCACAATTCCGTCAAGAAGCTTTTCAATAGTCTGGCTGATAAACTTTTCTGATTTTTCTGCCGGTACATTTGACGCTGAAGCCACAGAATATCTTTTACTGTTTTTCAAACAAGGAATAATACCTGTACCGTCATTCTCATCTGTCTTAAGCTCAGATCCGGGAAAATTTCCTTTGATTGCATCAGCAAGCTGCTTTCTGTACCTGTTGACATCAGTATTACTGTCAGCATTTTTTGTATTTACAACAGCAAGATACACCTCTGTCTTATTGTATTTTCGATTGAATACCAGTGCAATATTGCATTCCTCATCAGAGAGCACAGCATATACGTTTACCAGTTTCTCCAGACTGTTTTCATTTTTGTCCGTAACCCATCTGGTAATATTGAAATACCTTATATTATAATCCGGATTAAACGGTTTTCCGTATTCAGCATCTTTCTGAACCGGAACATATATATCAGCAAGCTGCGGCAGATATGCATTGAAAATTTCAATACTGCTTAATCCAATAAGGTTCTCTGTTAATTCCAGTGCTGCCGGATCATTTGGATTAAACTTCTGAAGCATACTGTAATACTGTTCTCTGTCTTTTTCAATGTCCTGAATCTGCTGAGAACTTAACGCGGAACACTTAGCTATCCTGTCCCCGGCTTTTTCAACTTTTTTTGAAAGAAAATTCCTTATTCCCATTTTTAATATTCCCCTTATCAATCTTCCTGAACAACAGTCCATTCCATAAGTTTCTCTATATCCGATGAATATTTTTCAAGCATTTCCTTTCTGGATACAAGGAAGTTTATCTCATTTGTATCCCGGTTTATCAGATCACATAATTCCTTAAGTTCAGAATTAAGATCTGTAATTTTGCCAAGGATGCTCTGTAAAAGATCATACTTCCAGAGGTTAAAACTAAGTATATGGGCATCCTGAACTGAATTAACAATCATATCTATACTGAAATCAATTTCGCTGTTATAAAATCTGGAAAGTTTAACCTTGTTAAGCTTTGAATCACCGAACAAACGGAAATTGCCAAGCTTAATTACAAAATTCTGAAAATCTGATTTATCAAATTCTATTTCTTTGAGAACACGAAGATCAGGCTCTGCGTATTTTATTATTATATCTGAAAGTTCATTTCTCTTTTCTTCTGTAATTTCTTCAGCTTTCATAACAATATTCAGCATTTCCTGCCTGATATCCTGACATCTCGCAGACCAGTACACAGCTGATTTTTCCGTTATAACTGCTATAGCCTCATCATTTGTTTGCTTATAGTCATCAGTCAGAACAGAGATTATTTTATCAGCTGTAATTCGTTCAACGTTTTCCTGGGCATCTCTCAGGTCGGATGATTTACCAAACGACGATTTTACCATATTCGAAATATCTTTCACAGAGTTTCCGAGAGAACTTATCCCATCATCGACAACAGTTGATTTAATTTTACTGCCGAGGTTCTTCCAGGATTCACTCTTAACAGACTGCTGCAGAGCAAAGTTTGTTTCTGACTTGACTTCTTCTGTTACTTTTGCATCAAGATCCTGAAGTTCAGAAACACTGTGATGTTTACATACATCAGGTTTAAGTTCAGCCATTTCCTTTTTGTAATTGTCAAGATAAATATTACTGAGTTCTTCATTTCTGGATTCAATCTTTTCAACAAATACAGCTTTTTCAGTATCAAGCTGCCTTTGCCTCTGATTCTTTGATGTTTCGAGGTTTGCTTTTTTCTCTTCAATACTTTCAAATGAAATATCTACTACTCTCCGCAGGAAAAGATGAGACTGCCAGCATTTATTGTATGAAGAATATTTTTCTGCAAACGAATTTATTTCATTTTCAATCCAGTATAGTCCGCTGTTTGCATATATGAGATTTTCAGCCTGCTCAGACCTGGCAACGGATTTAGCTTTTATCTGCTCAGGGAGAATATTAAAATCATAAAGCCTTGTATAATAAGGGGAATCCGGATCATTATAATCTTCTGAAGTTGTTCTGTATATCTTTCCATAATACCTGTTTTCGAATTTACCCTCATTTTTTGATCCCAGTCCAAGAATAGAAGATACAAAATACAGACCTTCAGAATAAATATTTTTTGGAATCGCCTGATTAAGAACCACTTCCTCAGAGAAATGTTTTTTGTCAAGATTAGCAACATCAGCCTTATTTACAATAATCATTGTGAACCGGCTGTCAAGTTCCTCCATTTCCTTTATTTCGTTACAGAGCTTATCATTGTCAACGCTGTCAAGTGTATTGTATTCCGACACATATAGCGGAATACCATTAGAAAGATTCGCCATAGCTTTTTTCAGGACAAGAATATGCTGATCATTTGTAGCAGAATTTGATCCTGGAGTATCAAAAACCACGTATCTTTCGGCTTTTTCTCCAAATACTCCGTTTGGATTAAACGGTGTTGTTACTGTCTCTTATACACATCTGACGCTGCCGACGATACTCCTTGTGT
>CAMCOJ010000320.1 GCA_945876405.1 uncultured Ruminococcus sp. | reverse complement strand
ATACCACGAAATGCGGATAATACAACCATAATAAAAAAGGCAGAGAAAATAAGTTTTATCTGTGAGGAAAATTTCTCTCCGGAAATCAGTGTATCTGCTGCACAGATTATCAGTCCGGCGATACACCCGTTAAATGCTGCTGTTTTTATCATTTCCATGGCTATTCTCCTGTATACGAACGCATAACTACAGCCGCTGATGTCACAAGCAGCACGAGAAATACTGTTACCGTTCCAAGCATAAGACCATAGATTACTGAAATATCAGAAAAGAGCTTTTTCAGTCGCTGACATCCGAATATATCCGATATAACTCCTGCGCTCTCCATTACAAACATATAGAGAAGCAGCCTTATAACAGGTGCTGCGGCCATAACAATTATTACTGCAATTCCTGTGCTTCCCACTCCGGTTCTGAGAACGCCTATACTTCCCCGTACCGAAGAATAGGCATCCGAAACAGCCTTTCCCACAACAGGAACAAGATTGGAGACAAGATACTTGCCTGTTTTGACTGTTAAGCTGTCCGCCGCTGAACCAACTGTATTTCTAAGTGCAAGCAGTCCTGAAAAAATTGTCATGGTTAGTCCGAGAAGAATGGTTACAGCTTTTTTTATTCCCTTTATAATTCCGTCAAGGGAAAGTCCGGGATTTACTGCGTCAACTATACTTATGGAAAAGCAAAGGGAAAGAAACGGCACAAAAAATGCAGATGAAATCTGTGCAAAGATTTCACATATACCGGCTGTTAGAAGCTGATAGCCGGCAGCAGAGGTTACATTTCCCTGTGCAGCCATCACTCCTGACATAACCGGAACAAATGAAAGCATGAACATACTTCCGTCTGAAATCAGTCTGCATGCTTCATCAATACTCTTCCCTGCCGTTTCAGAAATAACCGACACCGACACCAGAACCGAAATCATCTGAGCAGTATTCTGTCCGCAGATTTTCCCTCCGGAAAGGTACATTCCCGAAGAAAGAGAACTAAGAAGTACAACTGAAAAAAGAATTATAAAAAGTCTGAAGGGTGCTGATATTTCACTATATATTTTTTCTGACATCCATCTGAAAAATCCTTTGATATCACTTTTAATCAGGTTTTCCGCATTATCAACGCCAATGTTGTTCTCAGAAACCAGTCCGCCTGAACCTTCGTCCAGTATTTCATTTATCCGCTCTGTCTCTGAAGAAAAATCTTCCTCTGCAGACAAGGTACAGACCGGTAATGCAAAAAACATAATCAGAACCATTATAAATACTGCTGATATTTTCATTTTACGTCCTGCCTTTTTTATTATGAAGTGTATTTCTGAACAACGGATACAATATCCTCCAGCAGCGGAAGAGAAACAATGAGAAGTGCTGTTCTGCCGGATATTTCCGCAGCTGTGGATATGGCACTCTCACCACAGTCCCTGCATATATCACAGGCGAACTGGGTTATATAGCATATGCCTGCTGTCTTAAAGAGAATCATCATATATTTTTCATTAACTCCGCATGAATTGCAGAGAGTGTTTATAAATTCAAAAACAGGTGTAAGCCTGACTGCAGCAAATGAAAGAATAACTGCACATACAGCTGCTGAAAGCATAAACGCCTGTTCCTTATTGTATTTGCCAATCAGCCTGCACATTACAGAAGCGATGATACAGAGCAACGTTATTGTTCCGATTCGTTCTACCATATTCCAAACACACTTTTGACAGTTTCAAAGAGATCTGATATTTCATTTACTATCATCATAAGTACAACAATCAGGCCTGCAAGAGTTGTCAGCATGGCCTGTTCATCACGTTCGGCACGTTTAAGTACAAGGTTGAGTACAGAGACAATAATTCCGATTCCGGCTATTCTGAAAATAAGGTCAATCTCCATGATTTATCATTCCTTTCAGATTAACAGTACAGATACCATGGCACCGGTTAAAATACCCAGTGATGAAAAAAGTTTTCGTTTGTTTCTGAATTCTTCAGCATTCAGTTTAATCTGTTCGCTTATACTGTCTGAATGAAGTTTCAGCATTTTCAGCTGTTCTTTCCTGCCGCTCTTTCCAAGAGAAGAACCAAGCATAATTAGTTTCTCTCTTTCACTTTCTCCCATAACATTCTCTTCATCAAGTGCTGCTTTCCAGGATTTTTCAAAAGATTGTCCGTTTTCATAATAAGTTTTCGCTCTTTTAAGAAATGCAAGTTTACTCAGAGTCTCATCTTCTGCAAGAATAATTAGTATTTCGCACACATGAGCCGAGCTATGTTCAATAAGAGATGAAATACGGTTAATCATATGCAGAATAACTCTCTGTGATTCTTCCCTGTGCTTTATTTTTTCAGACATTCTGAACCCTGCTGCTGAAAATGTAATCATAATGATAACAGTACCAATAAATTTTATATACATATACTTTTTCCTGATAACTCATCACAGCTTATTACAAACGGTCTCCTCGTTTCAGAATCTATAAAAACAATAAATCTGAACATCCCCGTCTCAATAAGCTCCGCGATATTTCTCCTGCGTGTAAGTTCATTCAGTGAACCGGCATGAACTGAAGCGATAATGCTGACACCTGTACAGAGTGCATTTTTCAGAACACTTATATCTTTTTCGTTTCCTATCTCATCACAGACCAGAATATCAGGAGACATCACTCTTATCGCAGTTTCAATTGCTTTTTCTTTCGGGTATCCGGTAAATACATCGCAGCACGGTCCGATATCATTCTGCGCCACCCCTCTGTAAGATGCGGCAATTTCATTTCTCTCGTCAACTACGGATATACGGTATCTCTCTGACAGATTTCTGCACAGATCACGCAGCAGAGTCGTTTTACCGGAGGACGGTGCACCTGCAGCAAGCACTCCACAGGGACAGAAATCCCTTATCTTTCTGAAGGCCTCATCTGAACAGCCCCTCACCTGCCTTGCAATTCTGAAGTTCAGACTGCTTATATCATTTACAGCCTGAACCTTCCCGTCCGAAACCAAAGCAAGTCCGCAGATTCCTACACGGTGTCCGCCTTCAAGTGTTATAAATCCTTCTTTTATTTCATTTTCGAAACTGTAAACCGACCTGTCGCAAATCTCGCCGAAGCTGTATTCTATATCAGTTTTTCCGCAGATAACTGCACCTGAATTTCCGGACAGTATTTCTCCATTGATTCCAAGGTATTTTGTACCGGCGTTTCCCCTCAGTGCAACTGGTGAATTTATGCATAGTCTGATTTCACTTACAGAGGGATTGTCCGTTATTCTCCCTCTGTAAAGTCTGTCTCTTATACACATCTCCGAGCCCACGAGACAGGCAGAAATC
>CAMCOJ010000319.1 GCA_945876405.1 uncultured Ruminococcus sp. | reverse complement strand
CTGTTCCGTCCGCTACGTGGGTTGCTGTATCATTTGATGTTGCAGTTTCAAGAGTATATCCCTTAGGCAGAGTGCTTACTGATACTGTTGCTCCGTGTGCTTCACCATCATATGTAAATGATCCGCCTGTTGTCGTTACTAAGATTTCTCCGGCATATTCGGTTACTGACAGAGTTCCAATATTCTCGCTTATTGTATAGTTACTCTCTTTTATTGAACCATCCCATGTGATGCTGTAGGTATTTGGGCTGCTTCCAACTTCTGTCTGCGTACCTGTAGTTGTAAATGTTGCAGTTTCTCCGTCAACGAATCCTTCTATTGAACCTGCTGCTGTAAGCGGATCACCGTCATATACCTTGCTGGCATTCGGTGTTGTTACTGTCAGGGTTGCAGGGATAATCGTCAGCTTGCCCGACTGCGTCTTAACATTGAACATTGCTGTTACGTCAACACTGCCTTTCTTTATCGTGTATGAAGCTATATTTACACCATAATCTCCTACATCTTTTCCCGATCCACTCACAGTAGCCTCAACAGTATACGTTTCATCATTGTAGGTGAAGGTTTTGTAGTCACTTCCGTTAACTTTATAGGAAGTAACAGACTGTTCCTCTCCGTTATACGCCTTTTCATCTGAGTCTGCAGCAATCACTACTTCATACTGTCTTTCCCAAAGTGCATTAAGAGTTACATCTGAAGCCGGCATTATAAAAGTATCGCCGTCTTCGTAAACTGCATCACCATACTGCCATCCGATGAAATTGAATCCAGCTTTTTTCGGAACAATTGAAGATACACTGACAGTATCGCCTTCTGATTTCGTTACAGTATGAATACTGCCCGAATCTCCGTCTACAGTACCTCCATTCAAATCATAGCTTACGATATAATCTGCAATGTACTTGGCATAGAAGTTTTCGTTCTCAGTCATTTCATACGGGAACGTAACAGCGTTTCCATTCAAACCTTCGTTATCATGCCATGTAATAAGTCTATAAGTTCTTCCGTTTACGGTTTTCTCCTGAGGAAGGTCTCTTATTTCAGCATCTGTTGGGGCGTTATTAGGACTTGTTGTCTCACCATCACGCACATTCTCAGCCCACTTCCATATATAGCCTGTTCCACCAGCATCCCAAAGATAATAAGTCGCAGTGTATATGTTCTTTACCCTTAATTCAACTGTACAGTCAACATGATATCCATCATCATTATATGATATCTTATATGGGTGAAGTATAATAGCTTCAACATCCTCCGCAGCAACATTTCCTACAGTTCCCTTGAACGCCTCATAAATTGTATTCCAATCTTCGGAATCTCTAGCCACATTGCCTCCCTCGAATCCTGCAGGCCAAGATACAATTCTTCCCGGATCCGATGAAATCCATGCATTAATTCCATCAAACTTAAGATTTGAAGTTGCTATTCTACCAGTTCCTATATTTCTTCCCCACTGGTCAACTGAATTTGACGCAGGATCGGATGTTGGGGTCTTGAGATAGAAGAATCTAGCACTTTTGGTGCTTGTTGCTTCCGTAACAGTTATAACTTTTGAAACTTCAAATGGCTCTCCCGTCGACGGAGTAACCTTAGCTGTAATGGTCGCTGTTCCTTCTGATACGCCTGTTACTTTTCCTGAATTATCAACAGTGAGAACGCTATCGTCACTTGAGTACCAAATGCAGGATGTAGCTTCAGCTCCCTTAGGCTCAAGAGTTAAATTCAGAGATATTGTTTTATATTTTTCAACTTTTTCTTTTCCGTTTATTTCCCCACCGGTTGCAGGAATAGCCTGTTTTTCAAGTACAGTAACAGTAAAGGTCTCTGTCTTTTCTTTACCTTTTGTTTTATATTTATGTGTAATGGTAACTATACCTTTTGTAACACCTTGTACTATAGCTTCATTATCATCTATTTTAATAATCTGTGCTGCGCTTTTATCACCAGCCTCAATTTTCCATCTATGGTTATTGCCTTCTCCCCCCTCAAGTGTAGTTGTTTCGTTTACATAAACTTCAACAGCACTCTTCTGGACATCGTCATCGTCATCATCGCCATCCTTCTTTTCATATGAAGCTATCGCATACGGTGAGAAGCTGTCGGCACTGAAGCTGACAGAGGAACCTGAAACTTCCTTCACATAATCTGCCCCGCTGCCGCTAATATGAAACAGCGCCATGTTATCGCCGGAAATATCAATTCCGCTGATTGTAACATTAACCATTTCGTTAGGTGTCTGCTTATTGCCGTTCTTAACAAATGAAATGTCAACAGCCTGAACACCTTTCACCTCTGCATCGCTGTCGTCGCAATTCTGAATCAGTGCTTTAATACTCTCAGAATTAACTTCCCTCAGTTTAATCGAAGTCCCATCAGGAAGGGCATCCTCTGGGTCCTCCACGTTAACATTAAGGCCGGCCTTGCTGTCGCTAAGCTTCTTTCCCTTTTTGTCTTTGTCATTATCTTTTTTCTCATTGGCAGGATTCTTTTTCTCATTATCTGCCGGAGCCGATTCGTAATCCTCATCATCCGGCTCATCCTGAGAAACATTCAGTGTCTGATTTTCCGTAACCGGCTCACTATTCTCCGGTTCCGATGTTGTCGCAGGCGCATCGGCCTTCGCAGGCTCAGTAGTTTCCTGTGAAATCTCAGGCGGTGCCTGTTCCTCCGCCTGAAGCGTATTGCCGGCAGTAAATGTTATGGTGGTTGCCACAAGAGCAATCGTCATGAACAAAGCCAGCGCTTTTCTGATTGTGTGTTTCATTTTTCTCACCTTTCAACGTTACGATAACATGCTGATTTATCTTAAAATTATTGTCTTCTATATATAATGAGTCATGCAAAGGCAAAAATGGCTCATGTTTTTTTACTGGTTTTTCAAAGAAGTTGATTGCAAAACTAACTTCGGGTTTGTCTAGATTCTCATATTTTTGCAGGACTAACTTCTGATTACCTGTATCTGACCAGAAGTTCAAAATTCAATTAAAGGGTTTTTCAAAGCCGGCTAACACGACAACCTATTCACGGCAATAATCACGAAAAAATGGTAAAAGAATCCAGACGTTGTTGCGAAGCCTTATGTACCAAGGGTTTCACAATGTCAGAAAATGGAATGTTGATATTTCAACGTTCACAGAGTCAGCTGAAAAAAGTTCGTGATTAACGCCCGCCCGGCGCTGTGATCAGAAGCTCCTTACCAATGCTGCGGCTGCGGGGGCCCGGTGAGGGGCGATGTGACCTGAACGTATTCCGCAGTGAGCAGCAGAAATTGTATGACTGAATGAGGTAAGGAGCCGTGGCAGGCTCGTGGGCGGTTCCC
>CAMCOJ010000318.1 GCA_945876405.1 uncultured Ruminococcus sp. | reverse complement strand
ATTTAAAGGAGAGAAATGAGATATGATACAGGATATTTATCCGCATAAGCTGAACAATCAGTTTGAAACGGGAGTTGAGCCTATGGACAATGATCCGGTTCTGGTATTTGACGGAGGTAAAATACTTGCAGATACGGACGGTTGGCTTAGAATTCCGAGTGTACTTGAAACCGGGAAAAATGCGAATCTGAAATTTTTATTCAGACTTGACGGCAGAGCGTATTTCCTTGCAGATAAAATCGAAGGCGGACTTCCGGGGTATGAATATACTGATTTAAAACAAATCCGTGAAATGAAGATTGGAGAGAAGCATCAGATTTTTGCATTTATGACGGGGAAGCATCTCAGTGACTGGTATCGCGATGTAAAATTCTGCGGAAGATGCGGCTGTGAAATGAAGCATTCGGAAACCGAAAGAGCCATGGAGTGCGAAAAATGCGGCTACACTGCCTATCCACGTATAATGCCTGCGGTTATTGTCGGCGTAACAAACGGAAATAAACTGCTTGTTACACGCTACAGAACCGGGTATCAGCACAATGCACTTGTTGCCGGATTTACTGAAATCGGAGAAACGCTTGAGAAAACCGTTGCCCGAGAAGTAATGGAAGAAACCGGACTTCATGTGAAAAATATCAGGTACTACAAGTCTCAGCCATGGGGTATGGCCAATGATATACTTACCGGATTTTTCTGCGATGCGGACGGTGATACGGAAATACATATGGATGAAAGTGAACTGAAATATGCGGAATGGGTGGAACGTGAAAATATTGTTCTGCAGCCTGATTCCAGCAGTCTCACGAACGAAATGATGGAATTCTTTAAAAATAATAATCTGTAAATTCTCGTTCGAAATTGTGCATTTTTTCTTTTTTATGTTGATTTTTCGACGAAAATATGTTATTCTTAATTAAGAATACTTTATGATAAAGGGGCGACACATATGATTGGTTTCTATATGTGCTGTTTTATTATTTCCTTCTGCCTTTTTGTTTTTCAGATTGTTATAGACAGAAGGAAAAGCGTGAATCAGTATATAATGCTTGTCTGTGTAATAATTGCCAACGGCGGATATCTGGCACAGGCGTGTTCTCAGAATCTTTCGGAAATACTTCTTGCAGTAAAACTTTCCTATGTGGGAGGCTGTTTTCTTCCGATGCTTTTCTTTCAGACGATCTGCGAGATATGCCATGTAAAAATCAGAACTGCATTAAAAAATACTCTGTATATTTTTCAGATGCTGGCTTACGGGGCAGTATGTACGGTTGGAATCACAGACTTATACTATGTAAATCCCGAATTTTATACTGAAAATGGTGTCGGACACGTAATGAAGACGTACGGACCTCTGCATATATTGCTTCCGTTTACAATGTACGGATACGTTATTGCTGCAATAATAACAGCATTGTATTCTCTGCGGAAAAAGAGGTCTGTAAATAAAAAGAGTCTTATGATTCTTCTGTTTTTTTTCCTTGTTGCCACAGTAAGCTATGCTGTTCAGAAACTGCTGAAGATCAACGTGGAGATAACACCTATTATTTATACAGTCCTTGTTCTTGCGTCTATGATTTATGTACATCAGTCAAATTTTTACACTGTAAATGAAAATGAGGACATCGTTAAAAAACAGCTGAACAAAGTTGGCTTTATAACTTTTAACAGTAACTTAAGGTATATGGGATGCAATGACGTAGCAGGAAAAATATTTCCGGAAATAGTTGATTTCAAACTAGGCTGTCCGGTTGAGAATGCCAGTGAGGAATTTAAAACTAATGTGACAGATGTTCTGAAACATTATGCTCATATTACACACAGTGAATCAGAAAGAAAAGCGCGTTCCTTTCAGAAGGACGGAAGGAGATATGAATGTGTAGTTCATCCTCTGCTTAATTTCAGAAAATCATGTAAAGGATATACAGTTGAAATAAGAGACGAGACTGATCACTACAGAGCACTTGAACTTTCAGAAAATTTCAATAAAAAACTTGCTGATGACGTGGATAAGAAAACAAAGCAGATCAGAGATATTCAGCAGAAAACAATACTCGGAATGGCTCAGATGGTGGAGTCAAGGGATTTGAGTACGGGCGGACATATCAGGAGAACAAGTGAGGTTGTAAGGATTTTTTCCCGGAAGCTTCTACAGTCGGATATGGATTTTGACCCGCAGTTTCTGGATCTGGTTATCAGAAGTGCACCTATGCACGATCTTGGCAAAATTGGCGTTGACGATGCGATTCTCAGAAAACAGAGCAGATTCACGGATGAGGAATACAGCAAGATGAAGGTTCATTCAGAGATAGGTGCGGAAATTGTCAGAAAAGTTCTTACTGATGTTGAGGAGAAGGAATTTGTTGAAGTAGCTTCGAATGTTGCGCATTATCACCATGAAAAGGTTAACGGAAAGGGATATCCTGATGGACTTACCGGTGATCAGATACCTGTAGAGGCGAGGATAATGGCACTTGCAGATGTATTTGACGCTCTTGTTTCGAAGCGCTGCTATAAGGAAGCGTTTTCATTTGACAAAGCTTTTGAAATCATAAAAAATGATTCTGGTTCTCACTTTGACAAAAAACTAACTGAAGTTTTTCTGCAGTGCCGTCCTGAACTGGAGCAGTTCTACAGCTCAGATGTGTAGGTCATAAAGACACGGGGAGAAAAATATTCTTTCCGTGTTTTTGCTTATCAGCCGTTTAAAATAAAAACTTATAATAAACCCATTGACACATAACTGCATTTTATGATATAATAATTTTGTTGTGTTCATCACCAATATTCTGGGGCATAGCCAAGCGGTAAGGCAACGGACTTTGACTCCGTCAGTCGATGGTTCGAATCCATCTGTCCCAACTTTATAACATCTTAGCAAATTACGTAATTACGTAGTTTGCGAGATGTTTTTTATTCGTTTGTATCTTTTGCATTTGATAATTCCTTAAATCATTTATAATTCAGGTGGTGTGTGCTGTGGGTATTTATCTAAATCCGGGCAATGAATTATTTGAGATGGCGGTAAATTCTGAAATATATGTAGATAAGTCAAAGCTTATTACTATCACAAATACTCTTTTAAGAACAAATGAGCGTCACATATGTATCAGCAGACCGAGAAGATTTGGTAAATCAATGGCTGCAAATATGCTTACTGCTTACTATAGCAGAGGCTGTGACTCAGAAGAGCTTTTCAGAGACCTTGAGATATCCGGAACTCCGGATTTTGAAAAGCATCTTAACAAATATGATGTAATTCGTCTTGATATCAGTAATTTTGTTAATGAACAGACGGATCCCATGAAAATAAAGGAATATATAACCGAGGATT
>CAMCOJ010000317.1 GCA_945876405.1 uncultured Ruminococcus sp. | reverse complement strand
GGATTAATTATTATGTATAACTTTATTAAAGAACCGTTACACCAGATTCACAAAGATTTTACAGTTTCGCCTGAAGCTTTCAGATATATTCAGAAATACAGATCAATGAGCTGCGCAGCTAAATGGCTGTATGTTACTCTTGCTGATATGCATTTCAGAGCAAAAGTCTCAGATAAATATGATTCAAGAGGATATGCCTGTCTGAGAGTTTCCGGAAAGAAAATAGCCGAAGAACTTAACTGTCATATTCAGAAAGCAAGAAAAGCCCTTAATGAGCTTGTCAGTGCCGGACTTGTCGCTGTTTCAAAATCAGAAGGCCAGAAGAACAGAATATATTTTCTTGATTACACAAAAGATAAAGAATACATGGATAATAAGACATTTCTGAAAACACAGTCCTGTGCCGGTGAAACTTCTGAACATGTAAAAGATACCGATTTAGGCCTTGATTTAGCTGCGGAATGGCCTGAACAGGAAGATGATGAAGAAGCATGTGATACCTGCGTATACGAAGACACTCCTGAAACATATGCTGACCAGTCTGATATTGCAGCCAGTCCGGAAAATCAACCGGGTGATAAAAAACACCACCATACTATTATATTAAAAAATAATAAATATATGTTTAATAAATATCTATCAGTATCTGATCATGTATCAGATAAGCTAAAGGAAAAAAATGATATTGATTTTGATATGGCTGATTACAGAAAAACAGAAGATCTTATTAAGCAGAATATTTCCTACGATTATTTCCGGGAAGGATTCCTTTCCCATGATACCAGCACTCCCGGCTCACTGGATGAGCTTGATGAACTTGTAGACATCATGATGGACTGTATGATTACCAGCAATAACACCATTCGCGTAGGAAAGGAAAACAAGCCGGCTGAAGTTGTCAGATCAAGGCTGATGAAGCTGAACAGCAGCCATATTGAATATATTTTCTATTCTCTGAGAAATACACGTACAGAGATTAAAAACATTAAAAATTATCTTGTTACCACGCTTTACAACGCGGTTTCCACTATGTCAAGCCATATAAACCTGCAGGTTTCTCATGACCTGTACGGCGCAACATGCTGATATACCTCTGCTTTACCAGAGTTTATATATATCAAATATTTCTGAAAGGAGAATTATCAATGATTATTTTTACACAGGACAGAGATGTTGCTGTATTTGATCAGTACATCAGAATGCTGTATGTTCGTCCATGCGAAGCAGAAAATGAAGAAACAGGAGAAACTCATGATGCCTGGGCTGTTGCTGCTGACATTGACGGACATGATAATCCGTTCATTCTGGGATTCTACAGCACTAAAAGTGCTGCGCAGAATGCTCAGTTTGGATATCTGGACAAGTACTGTTACGGCCATGAAAGCGACAAAAAATATCAAATGCCGCAGGATGAATAATCACGGAGGTACACTATGCCGTCAGATTATGAACAGGGCGTAAGAAAAACAATTGACCTGACAGTAAGAGCACAGCAGATGACATCTGAGATTCTGTCGGCCTGTATGAGAGAATTTCTTGAAAAAGAGGCCAGAAAGAAAGGAAAAATGTCATTCGGTGATCTGAATCAGAAATACGGAAACAACCTTGAAAATATCAGCATAAGCGATAACAACATCAGGGATTTTCTTTCCGTAGCCAGAAAGTACGATGTTGACTTTGCTCTGAAAGCTGACAAAACAACATCGCCGCAGACCTGGCATGTATTTTTCTCTGCAAACAGAACGGAGGATTTCAAAAAAGCATTTACTGAATATGCTGATCTGAAACAGCATTCCGGCAAAAATCATGACCGGGGTGAGTTCAACAGAGAAAAAATGCAGAAGGAAGCACAGGAAGTAGCTGCTCAGCAAAGAAAGGAAAAATTCAGAGAACGTTCCAGAGAGGCATCACGATGAATATCAGCAGTAAAAAAATCAAAAAGGCAGCAATACATGCTCTGCCCTATGCTGTGTTTGCATATGCCGGGAACAAGCTCTCTTTCGGATACCGGATTGCTGAAGGCGGCAGTCTGGAAGAAAAGCTGCTGCCGTTTCTCAGTGATATGGGGAATGTATTCGCATCCCCTATTCCCTCGTTTCATATTGCTGATGTAACTATCGGGTTACTTACAGCGGGAATTATGTGGGTTGTTCTTTATTTCAAAAAAAAGAACAGAAAAAAATACAGAAACGGCACTGAATACGGCTCAGCACGCTGGGGTGAAGAAAAGGATATCGAACCGTTTGCAGATCATAAAAACCTGAGAAACAACATCATTCTGTCTGCTACTGAAAGCCTGACCATGGGTAAAGCATCAGAATACAAGTACTTCAGGAATAAAAACATTATGATTATCGGCGGATCCGGTTCCGGTAAATCCTACGGTGCTGTACTTCCTGCACTTCTTCAGATGAACTGCAGCTACATAGTAACTGATCCTAAAGGTCAGCTGCTTGTTGATACCGGTAAAATGCTCCTGAAAGGCAGAGATACCGGTAAAAAGGATAATAAAGGAAACACGATTTATGAGCCGTACAAGGTTAAGGTGTTCAATACCATCGATTTCAGGAAGTCTATGCATTACAACCCTTTTGTATATATTTATCCTGAAACCCGTGAGAAGGACATCATTAAGCTTGTGGAGGTTCTGATAAAAAACACTAACGGAAACAAACCTTCAAACGGAGATGATTTCTGGGAGAAGGCTGAGAAACTGCTGTATATGGCATACATAGCTCTTATATTTACATTCTATCCTGAGGAAGAGCGTAACTTCGAGACACTCATAGATCTGATCAACATGTCAGAGTGTCGCGAGGATGATGAAGAGTTTAAAAATGCCGTTGATATACAGTTTGAATTCCTTGAATACTGGTTAAACGGAAACTTCCCTGCCAATGCGAAATTTTCAGAGCAGTATCAGGAAATCATTGATAACTATCAGCCTACTGATGAACAGAAGCGTCTCGGAATGTTTGCTGTAAAGCAGTATAAGTCATACAAGCTGGCCGCAGGTAAAACAGCGAAGTCAATCCTTATCTCATGTTCAACAAGACTTGCGCCGTTTGCTATTGACGAGGTGCTTGAAATCACATCATATGACGAACTTGGGCTGGATAAGCTGGGCGATGAACTGTCGGCACTGTTTGTAATTATCTCAGATACTGACGCAACATTCAATTTTCTTGTGGCTATTATGTACTCGCAGATGTTTAATCTTCTGTGCACAAAGGCAGACACAAGTCCGGGAGGCAAACTGAAAAATCACGTCAGATGTCTATTGGATCTGTCTCTTATACACATCTGACGCTGCCGACGATACTCCTTGTGT
>CAMCOJ010000316.1 GCA_945876405.1 uncultured Ruminococcus sp. | reverse complement strand
ACACAAGGAGTATCGTCGGCAGCGTCAGATGTGTATAAGAGACAGATACTGATATTCCGAATTACGGAAATCTCGAAGAAGATTTAAATTCAGATGAAACTCCCGAGTACGAAAGAAAAACTGAATGGGCTATTGGATACATACTCAGACAGACCGAAAAGGCTCAGGGCGGTATAACTGATGCAAGTATCTCAGTTGTTGTAACTACAGAGTCAGGAAAGCTTACAGCAGATGAACAGGAAAATATCATTCAGCTCGTCAGAAATGCTACAAATATTGACATAGAAAATATTTCAGCCTCTGCAAGACTTGCCGATGCAATACCTGTTCCGGGCGGAGATATTCCGGGTATTTCTGATCCGGATTCACCTCTTGCGAAACTCCTTAAAAATCCATGGTTCAAGTGGCTTCTCCTGGCAGCAGCAATACTGCTTCTGGCAATTGTAATTTTTATTATTATGATGATAAACAGACGTGCAAAGAAGAGAATAGCTGCAGCAGAGGCGGAAAGCCTTGCGCAGATAGAGAGCATGAGAAAGGCAAAAGAAGAGGAAGAGGCGAACCTGCGTCTTTCTATCGAACAGCAGGCCAAGGAGCACTCCGATTCCACAAATGCCACTGCAAATGAAGTTAAGGAATTTGCAAAGAAAAATCCTGAAATTGCAGCAGCACTTATACGCTCAATGATGAAAGAATAAAAGGGTGTGAACTGAGTGAGCAGAATATTCAGGGCAGAAGATGTAACAAAGATAGCTGAAGCTGTTATGATACCGGACTGTGTGGTTCGTACTGAACCGCACAGCTTTCCTGAATC
The DNA here is from genome assembly GCA_945876405.1 of uncultured Ruminococcus sp. Lineage (GTDB taxonomy): Bacteria > Bacillota > Clostridia > Oscillospirales > Ruminococcaceae > HUN007. Next base: position 2,534 of record CAMCOJ010000316.1, on the reverse strand, counting down.
AACCATAATAGAGGAACCGGTACCTGAGGAAATTGTTCTGGAAGAATTTTCTGAAGAAATTTCAGAAGAAGAGGAACCTGTTCCGGACGAAACTGTAAGTGAACTTTACGAATCCGAACTTGAAAAGCTTCAGATAGAAAGGGAAGCCATAATCAAGCAGGCACAGACAGAGGCAGCACAGATAATTGAAGCAGCCCGTGCAGAGAGTCAGCAGATGATTGATGATGCGGCTGAACAGTCAAGGACAGTGATGTCGGCAGCACTTGAAGACGGTTACCGTGACGGTGTCAGAGCCAAGCAGGAAGAAATTGATGCGTGCATGCTTAAGATGAACCAGTATCTTAGTGAATTAAAGATAGAGCAGGAAGAATATTTTGATGAATATGCATCCGAATTAAAATTTACAGCACTTGAGATAGCTGAAAAGATTGTAGCGCAGAAACTTGAAACAGATGAAAATGTTATCATTCCTCTTGTAAGAAGTGCGGTAAAAACTCTCAGAGAAGTAAACTGGATAAAGGTTGAAGTATCAGACAAATTAAAAAACGCAGCAGCAGAACTGGAAACTGTTCTTTCCGAAGCCAAATCATCACAGAGTATTGAAGTTGAACTCAGAAGAGATGCGGATGCAGGAACATGTGTTGTGCATACAGCAGAAGGTGTTATAGTTGCTTCTGTACTTCAGCAGATAGAGAATATCCGGGAATACTTCGGACAGTATAAGGAAAGTGATGAAAATGCACAGGAGCCTCGATCATTCTAAGCTGCGTCGCAGTATGAGACTCAACAATTTTTATACAACTCTTGGTAAGATAGAGCAGATAGTAGGGATGACTGTTGAAGCGTCCGGTATGTCATGCAATATCGGAGATGTATGCTCAATATCTGTTGTGGGAAAAGAGAGAAAAAAAATTCTCTCTGAGGTTGTAGGCTTTAAAAACAACAAGGTGCTTCTCATGCCGTACGGCGATATAAACGGTATAGGATACGGCAGTTTTGTAAGCAATACCGGTGAGAAACTCAAGATAAAAATGAGCGAAGCACTTATCGGAAGAACAATAGATGCACTCGGCAATCCAATAGACGGCAAGGGAGAAATTGAATCGGACGTTTATTACAGTATAAACGGTGCCCCGGCCAATCCTATGACAAGACCACCGATATTTGAACCTCTTGAATTCGGCGTAAAGGCTATAGACGGGATGATTACAATCGGTAAGGGACAGAGAATGGGTATCTTTGCCGGAAGTGGTGTTGGTAAGAGTACACTGATGGGCATGATTGCCAGAAATATTAAAGCAGACGTAAACGTTGTTGCACTTATCGGCGAGCGTGGACGAGAACTTATGGAATTTATAAACAAGGATCTCGGTCCGGAGGGAATAAAGCGAAGCGTACTTGTAGTAGCTACTTCCGACCAGCCGGCTATGCTTCGTTCAAAATGTGCCCAGACAGCCACAGCGATTGCTGAATATTTTAAGGATCAGGGTAAGGATGTACTTCTGATGATGGACTCACTTACACGATTCTGTATGGCTGAGAGAGAGATAGGACTAAGCGTAGGGGAACCTCCTATAGCCAGAGGATATACACCTTCAATCTATGCTTCACTTCCGAAACTGCTTGAAAGATGCGGTAACTTTGAGACCGGCTCTATCACAGGAATATTTACAGTTCTTGTTGAAGGTGATGACTCAAATGAACCTATTTCCGATACTGTAAGAGGTATCATTGACGGCCATATAATGCTGTCAAGAAAAATAGCCATGAAAAATCACTATCCGGCTATTGATGTTCTGGCAAGCATAAGCCGACTGATGTCGAGTATAGCTACACCGGAGCAGAAAGCGGCAGCAGGTAAAATAAGAAAAATAATGTCCTTGTATCAGGAAAATCAGGATCTTATCTCCATAGGAGCATATAAGGCCGGAACAAATCCTGAACTGGACAATGCTATAAAAAAGATGGATGCTGTAAATCAGTTTTTACAGCAGGCGGTTGATGAAAAGTCAACACTTGATGGCGCCATTGAGCAGATGATTAAGATTGCAAAGTAAAGGTGCATATGTATGAAAAAGTTTAATTTTACTTTACAGAAGATGCGCGAATACAAAAAGCAGATACTTGAAGGAGAAAAAGGCTATCTGATGAGCCTTTATTCAGAGTACAATCAGCTCGAACAGAGATATGATGATCTGAATACAGAGATGAGAGATGTTTGTCTGGCTGCTTCAGAAGATATGAAGAAGGGGATAAGCGTAAGGGAGATTCAGGTATACGAAATAAAAAAATCATCTATAAGGCGCGAACAGACACAGCTCAGAATCCAGATGAATGTTATGGAATCATCTATAGAAAAGCAGCGGAGAATCGTTGTCAGAATGTCACAGGAGGTATCCGGACTGGACAAGCTTGAAGAAAAGCAGAGAGCCGAGTACAATTATCTTGTGAACAAGGAGAATGAGCAGGTTATTGAGGAATTTCTTTCGTTTAAGATGTCAAGGGGATCTGATGATTTCTACGACACAGGCGAA
>CAMCOJ010000315.1 GCA_945876405.1 uncultured Ruminococcus sp. | reverse complement strand
TTCTCAGGACGCACTTGCTGAAACAGATAAAAAATTCAGGAGTTACTGCTATGCTATTGCATTCAGTATCCTCGGCGATACAGGTGAAACGGAAGAATGCATAAATGATACATATTTAAAGCTCTGGAATTCAATTCCGCCGGTTATTCCTGAAAAGTTTTCTGTATTCATAGCACGGATAGTAAGAAATACAGCATTTCATCTGTACAGCAAAAAGAAAACTCTGAAACGGGGAAAGAATGAAATAAACTATGTTCTTTCAGAACTTGAAGAGTGTGTGGATATGCATAACAATGTAGAGGAACAGATAGAAAACAGAGAACTTGAAAATGCACTTCTGGATTTTCTGAATACACTGGAACCCGGAAAACGAGATGTATTCATGCTCCGATACTGGTACGCAATGCCGGTAAAGCAGATTGCAGCAAAAAAATCCATGAAGGAAGGCACGGTAAAATCTGTACTGAGCCGTACACGGAAAGAGCTGAAACAATATCTGAAAAGTCAGAACCTTTACTGAAGGAGAGATAAATATGAAAAAGAACGAAAGATTATATAAAGCCTTCGAAAATATGCCGGATGAATATATAGAATCAGCATTTGAAAACAAACCGTTTGAAACAGCAGATACTAATACGAAATCTGACGAATTAACGGAAATTTGTACTGTCGAGGTGTATCAGCACAAAAGGAACTGGAAAATCATCGCGGCAGCTACAGCTGCATGTCTGGTAATCGGAACGGTTTCATCTGTTGTATACAAAAATAATAAATATGGTGTCCCGGCAGATAATCCGGAGATAACTGACTGTACGGTTACTGAAAATGCTGGACAGACAGACAATTCAGAAAATTTATTTGTTATCCCAGAACTTCAAAACACCACAATAGATGAGGCTTTAAAAATTTTCGATGACGCTGGGATAAATACCATGGTAAAAATGTGTTATAGTGACACCATACCGGAATCAGAAGTTATCAAAACTGAGCCGTCTGCAGGCACCGCAATCGACAAAAAATCTACTGTTACGATATGGGGCAGCAGAGGAACCATGAGAATAATGGCCAGAATGCCTGATATTAGTTCAAAATCAATATCAGATGCTGAAAAAATACTTACTGGTATAGATATGCTTCCGGAAATAGTTGAAGTGTATGACAGTGATTTACCTGAGGGGACTGTTATTTCTTTTGATCCGGAACCCGGAACCTTTGTGGAAACCGGAACTACGATTGTCCTTAATGTGAGTACCAAAAACAGTACACGGACAAAAACAGAATATGAAGTAACTGAGATTAGTGATAATGATTTCGGGGCTGAAGAGGAACCGGAAACATGTAATCTGCTTATCAGAGACAATGACGGAAACCAGCGATGGATAAGGGTTTTTGATTCGTATGTTAATAAAAACAGTATTGATGTCGGAAGCAAAATAGAGTTTTATTACTGATTTCAATCTGAAAAAAAATACAGCAGGCGAAAGGGCTTGCTGTTTTTTTTACTGTTCTGTTATACTCATATTTTTCAGTTCTGTTTTATTGTCAGTTTCATTTGCCACAAACCTGATAAAATGCTATACTGAAATAAAAACATTTTCAAACCGTCAGATTTCAGAAAAAAAGTTGTCAGTATAAGTGAAGGGAGGAAAAGTATTGGATGATAAAATAATAATTCAGCATTACTGGGACAGAGATGAACGTGCTATAAAAGAAACGGATGATAAATACGGTTCGTTCTGCTGCAGCATTGCTGAAAATATTTTAGGAAACAGAGAAGATGCCGGAGAATGTGTGAATGATACATATCTTAAAACATGGAACGCTATTCCACCGCACCGGCCGGAAGTTTTTCCTGCATTTATCGGGAAGATAGTGCGGAATACAGCTTTTAACCGTTATAAAAGCTTACGAACCGAAAGAAGAGGCGGAGGTCAGGTTCCGGTTGTACTTGATGAGCTGGATGAATGCATTCCGGACAGAAATGCAGAAGTGGAATGCAGCACGAACGAGCTGAGGGAGGCAATGAATTCATTTGTAGGATCGCTTTCTGAAAGAAACAGAAAAATATTTTTACAAAGATACTGGTGTACAGAAAGTGTAAGAGATATTGCAGAGAAAATGAATATGACTGAAAACAGTGTATCAGCCGTCCTGAAGCGTACCCGGAAAAAGCTTCATAAATATCTTGCGGAAAGGGGTTTTGTACCATGACAAAGGAAAATCTGTATGAGGCTATCGGGGATATAGACGAAAAATATTTAAGAGATATTGTAAGTTCGGATACCTGTATTACTGCACATCCACGGGATAATTCATTTTTAGATGAAAGGATGATTGAAGTGAGTGTGGTAAGAAAGAAAAAGAAAATGACAGTTTTTTTGATTGCAGCATTAATTGCGGCTTCATTTATAACAGCCGCAGCAGCATTTGGTCTGTTCAGAAAAAACAACGACAATCAGATCACACAGAAAAAGATTGAGAATTATTTTACTGATAACGGAAGCTACAAAACTGATGTCAGTCATAATATTGAATATCTTGCTGCCGGTAAGGAAAGAGTTTATTTTAGTTCGTATATTTCAGGAACTGATCCGGTAAATAAGCTCGCTGTAATTGACAGAAAAACAAACAGAACAAAAGAAATTGATATAAGCGGGTTGAATTTATTCCGCCTGCAGAGAGTATATTTATCAGATGACTGTAGTTTTCTCTTTTATACAGATAAAAACAATAACAATCGTATATGCAGGTTAAACAGTGATTTTTCTTATGAAAATGCATTCGATATAAAAACAGAAGGATATGTATACAGAATTACAGAAACAGACAGAAATACTGTTCTTTTTACTGAAACTGTGCCAAACGGCAGCGAAAAATCCGAATTAAAAATTTTCGAATACAGTAAGGATTCGCTTGAACCTGTAAACACGTTTTCATTTGGTGAAATAATTTCTTCAGAAACTTACTGCGATATTAAAGATGTTTTTCTGAATGGCGGATTTTATTATTTTGTATGCGAAAAGGAAAGCGGACAAACCGATCTGATTAAGAAGAATATTAACGGCGACACAGTCTATCTGTCGGAGGATATATGTGATGATATGGAAGGAGAGTATTCCGGATGCTTAATTTCCGGCAGCGGAGATATTGTTGTATTTACATCATTTTTAAACAGTGAAGGAATCCTTTGTCACTCATTTGACCAGATAAGCAGTGAAACCGGCGAGGTTGTATTCAGATATGACGAGATTCTGGATACAAGCAGTATACCGCCGTATTATATTAATTCAGTAAACAGTATTGATTCCTGTCTCTTATACACATCTCCGAGCCCACGAGACAGGCAGAAAT
>CAMCOJ010000314.1 GCA_945876405.1 uncultured Ruminococcus sp. | reverse complement strand
ATCGAAAGCATTTAAGTCCAGAACTTTATTTCGCACTATCTTATCCAGCATTTTATCGGTATCTGCAATTAATGCCTTCTTCTTTTTTTTATACAGCCGTGTTGTCTCTGAACTTTCAGAGATTCTAAAAGAAAAAACAAAGTCACTGATACAACAGATTGTGCCGTTCACCGATATTCTCAAAGCAAATTCCCAGTCTGGAGTATAGCTCAGTTCCGTGTCATAATTTCCGTATTTCTTAAAGCAGTCTGACCTGTAAAGTATATTTCCGGGTTCAGAATATATGTTTCTTCCAAGAAGTGACTTTCTTGCAAATTTAAGTCCGTCTATAACTTTGTCCTCTTTAAAGTATTTTCTTATGAAAACATCCTGATTACGTGAATTAATTACCTTTGTATTTCCTATAACGCAGTTTGCATTGCTCTTTTCCAGTGCCAGCACCTGTTTTTCTATGGCATCTGACGTAAGAAGATCATCCTGACACAGTACCTTTATATATTCCCCGCCTGATTTGCTTACAGCTTCATTCCAGTTGCCAGCAAGTCCTTTACTGCTGTCATTTTTAAAATACCTTATCCGCTTGTCATCATACGAGCGGATAATTTTTTCTGTACCATCAACTGACAAATCATCAGTTATAACAATTTCTATATTAGAGTATGTCTGATTTATAACAGAATCGAGAGTTTCTTTCAGAAAATCCTCACCATTATATACAGGAATGCATATACTTACTAAACTTTTCTCACTCTTCATCTTTTTCTTTTCTCCGATACACCCATAGTTTATTTAAAATATAATTTAAAGTGAAAGTTATTCCTGAATTCACAACTGGAGCTATTATTGCAGGCACAAATAAATAGTTTATCATTATATAAAGAAATCCTGTATTAATAGCACATGTCATACCATAAGACAGGAAAGTCTTTATAAGATGTAGAACATTTATTCTGTTCTTATCCTGTTTAAAAACGAATCTGCTGTTCCAGAAATAAGCATTAAGAGTTCCGGAAATAAATCCGGCAATATTGGCTAAGATATAGTTCCCGTCAGAAAAAAAGATAATCAGTAAATACGCTACATATGATACCAGTATATTTGTTATACCAGCCAGTGCGAATCTCAAAAACTGACTTTTAAAAAACTCTCTGACAGCATATTTAATTTTTTTTAAAACCATAACATAATTATTCCGTTTCCATCAAAACTTTAGAATCTGTTTACTACAAAATAAGAGTTACAGCATAATGCCACAATGCTGTAACTCTTATAATTATCTTATCATTAAATTGTTTTTGATAAAAACTTCTTTATCATGACCAAGCTGATGAAGCAGCAGCACCTGAAGCAATAGCAGCTGATAAACCGTTTGTTGGATTCCAAGATGCATTTATTGTCTGTGGGCATGCATTTGGATAACCACCCATATATGAAGCACCGTTGTTTGAGTAAACAGCTGCTGTAATTACAAATCCGTTATGTGAAACAGCCCACTGTGCTGCTGAATTTGAAGATGTCATGCAGGCATTAACTCTCTCTATAAATGTACCTGATTCATTAGCACCAGCTGAAATAGCTCCAGTAATATCGCCTGATGTCATAGAAGCTGAATTTCCAGCAGTCTCAAGCTCCTGAGCAACTGTCTGAGCATTTGTGAAGATTGACTTAGCATTTGAGTTAGCTGAGTTTACTGAAGCCTTTCTTACCCAACCCATCATAGCTGGAACAAGAATAGCTGCGAGAACACCGATGATAGCGATAACAACGATAAGTTCGATAAGTGTAAAACCTTTAAAATTCTTTTTCATGATTTTTTCCTCCTAAAATATAATAAACTGTTTTTTTAATAAACGATTTCACGTGTAAGGAACCCACCGGCTCATGACGTCCTGAAGCCTTATGTGGTCTTTCCTGTACCCTATGTTCATATTATATCACCGCATTTTTTATTTGTCAACGAAAAATGAACCTCAAAAAGCAAGATTGTATACATGTTCAAAATATCCAAAACTTAAACGTTTAAGTTTGTTTCAGTTTATACATAGTATATAATCATTGCATTTTTGCATCTTACAAAAAAACATAAAAAAGAGTCTGACAAAAGCATTATCAGCTATGTCAGACTCTATATTATCATCAATCAGATTAATTAGCAATCACAGAATCCCAGCTTGAAGTTCCTTCCGCACACGGGATATAATCGGCTATGCTGCTTCCGGAAGTCATTCTGTATCTGCCGTTGCTCGGACACTGCATTGGAAATCCGCCAACGTTAGCACTGTTATTTCCCGTCAGTGCAACGGCCTTTACTTCACCGTCTTCAACCTTTGCTGCCCACATCACTCCACTCATATCTGTAAGATTTGAATTCAGTTCCTCAAGTGCATCTATAGAAGTCTGAGCCAAAGCAGGAGTAGTGCCGGAAAAATCCCCGTCATCGCAGACAATTTCACAGTCTCTAAGATCACCCAAAGAACCTATTGTCTCCAGATCAGTCAATGCAACCTGAAGCTGAGTACAAACCTCACTTGCATTGTTGTTGTAAGTAGTAATCCTTGACTTAAACACCCAACCCATCATAGCCGGAACAAGTATCGCCGCAAGCACACCGATAATAGCAATAACCACAATAAGTTCGATAAGCGTAAATCCCTTGAATTTTTTCATTTTATTATACCCCTTTCCTAAGCCCGGATACTTTCCGGTTCAAAACAAAATAATGCAAAAAAATTACCTTTTAATTTGCTTAAATTATATCACCGCTGTTTTGTAATGTCAACGATTTTCTCGGTTTCTGAAAAAATTTTAGTTATTTACACCATGAAACGTCAAATTCCAGACTGTCATTTATGCTTTATGAAAGAAACGGACAATTGAGCCCGATGTTACACATTATATGTAAACGGTGACACGATGGTTATGGTTTTTATAGATCAGTATCGCTAAAAAAGCACACACCCTTCTGTGAATATGGTGTGTGCTTGATATTATAATCAATTTTCATCAGGCAACAATATATTGTTAATATCAACCAAAGATAATATTTTCTTGAAAATATTATGATGCAAATAATTAGAATTCAGCTTTTTTTTACTGTACTTCAGATATCCTTCACCTGTCTTATATACCAGTAAATCGGTAAAAAAACGTTCCCAGCTAAACCATTTTTCACTTAAAACATACTCATAAGGACTTGAAAGTATCTCTGAAACCTCACTGTCTTTAATTACTCCGGATTTCAGTATCATCCATTCAAAAGATTCCGGAAGATACAGATGATAATTCTTATTATTCTTTACCAGTCTTATTATCCTGTTCATCTGTGACGCAAAAGCAGCTCCGTCTGCGATAATAA
>CAMCOJ010000313.1 GCA_945876405.1 uncultured Ruminococcus sp. | reverse complement strand
CTACACAAGGAGTATCGTCGGCAGCGTCAGATGTGTATAAGAGACAGCACCACGGAGATAACCCGTCGCTCTCAGCAGTCCTGTGGGAAGATAGTACGCCTTACTCTGTTCAGTAAAAACAAACTGTTGCAGCAAACTGCATGCCAGCGGCATCGCAGCAGTAAATACAGGCTTTTTACTTACTGACGACACCAGTACCGTCAACATTAAGATAAAAATATATCCTATCAGTTTCAAAAGCTGAATAATAACGAAAGTCGAAACAATGCTTATACTTAATTTGCAATTCCCAAAATACCGAAGGCTTTGAACGGGATAAAGCAATACATTTTTATCGATATTATTCCATAGAAAGCAAAATTCACACAGGGAAATGAGCAGCTGCGCAGTAACTATTAATGAAAAGACTGCACATATTTTGGCACTGAATACATTTTTTCCTTTACCCGAGCAGCTTCTTATAAGAGTTATCATTCCGGAGGATTCCTCCGTAAGGAAATAAACGGATGACACTGCCACAACAAAAATAAGCATAAGTATATCAGGATAATCTCTGCACATACCCTCCGCACCAATGGGTATAATATACCTATTTTCAGTATTTTGTGCAGCATGTGTATAGCACTCATAAACCAAATCAAATGCGTCAGATTTTTCCATTACAGAACGAAGTCTTACAAGCTCAGCCGAATATTCATTCTCATCACTGAAGCCTCCATTCATCATTTTATTCTGAACAGTTATGTAATCTGCCTCAGCAGACGATATTGATTCACGTTCAGCTAAAATATACTGCTCCTTTTGCGAGTCCAGCTTGCCCTGCAAATACGTCATATAGTTATGATAGTATTCCTGTGTTATCTCATTTGCAAATTCATATTTTGAATACTGAAATGACAAAAAGATCATTTCAAGAATAACGAGTAATATTAATGCAGGCAGTGCATATTGTTTAATAAGCAGCTTTTTCATTTCAAGCCTGAACATTTTTATTTCTCCTCTCCGACTCCGATGTAAATTGCTTGATCAATACCGCCAAAATCAACGCAGATACAAGATAGATAATAATAGCAGCATGAAAAGACAAAACAGCATGTCCTGATACATATACACAGTCAAAACTGCTTATCAGATTGTATGAGGAAAGCATATTTACAGGATTAAGAATAGTCCTGCTGCCGTCCGAAGCAATAATCAGTACTGTTATAAATGAAAAAGAAACAACTACCGAGGCTATAGTATTTTTTGTAATTACGGAAATAAGCATTATAATTTCTGCAATAACAAGAAACACCAGAAACCGCAAAGCTCCGCAAGCTATTATAACCTCAGAAAATGAGCCGTTCAGCGGCGATATTTTAAAAAGCTCTGCTGAATATATAGGCGCATTCATTCCGTCTATAGGCGAAAGGAAAGATATTGTTATCAGATCCGATAACGAAAAAATAATAACAAGCGCAAATACATAAACTGCCGCAGAAAGCAGCTTTGCATTTACTGTTCTCCCCGTTTGTCCTTCTGCTCTGATGAGCATGTACATTCCGCTTTCATATTCACCCGAAAATGCATCTGATATTCCGAGTATTATCATTATAAGTATCAAAAGGCAGGAAAACTCATACCGGAAATATATCTCCGCCCACTCTGTAAGGTAATAATTATCTATACTTCGATCGGAATACAGCTTGTAAATCAAACTGTTCTTAGCTAATTCCTTTTTGTTGCCCTTTTCACCGTAAAAAGAAATGTTATCATATGCTCTTGCGGCAATTTTATTTGAAACATTCGGATAGGTAACTGCATATTCCAGCTCGGGCACAATAAACGAACTAAAAAGCAGATAGTCAGACATAAAATAGCCTGCAAGTCTGCTTTCATCATATTCCGTGCTGAAATTGCCCGCCGCCATTTCATCTGAAAGGCGGCGATAGTTTTCCTTTGCATATTCAATTTTGTCGGATGTTATTTCTCCCGACAGAATATCCTCGTAAATTGAAAAATATGCCTGCTTTATGTTCTGCATATCATCTCTTGTCCAAAAGCCTGACAGCTTATACATATCACATATGCGCCATGTATTAAGGGCAAGAAACAGAATAAGCACAACCAGAATGGGGAGCTTAAGCCAGCACTTTTTCATTTCATAAAATAATATTTTCATGCTACATTTCTCCGAAATAATACAGGCATACATCATCAAGAGTAGGAGCTGCATTAACTGCATTTTCAAAAGGCTTTTCTTCGGAAATTATCCTTACAGAAAAACCGTTTTCCTCCGCAGCAATGTTGCTTATACGATATTCCGACATCATTTTCGTTATTTCCTCGCCACTGCACCTGATTACCCATACCTTACCCTTAATGCTCTCGGTGATCTCGTTTTGCGGAGCCTTAAAAAGCAGCTTACCCTTGTTGATAAGTATGACCTCTTTTGCGATATATGCAATATCTGTTACAATATGTGTTGCAAGGATAACGATTTTCTCCTTGCCGAGAGAAGAAATAATATTTCTGAAGCGGATTCGCTCCTTGGGATCAAGCCCTGCTGTGGGTTCATCAAATATAACTATACCCGGATCACCTATAAGCGCCTGCGCTATTCCGAGACGCTGCTTCATACCGCCTGAAAAGGTGCGTATTTTCTTTTTGCCGCAATCCTGTAAATTCACCGATTCGAGCAAATCATAAACATAATCATTAACATTTGACGGGTGATAATTTTTAAGCTCTGCCATGTAGATCAGCATTTCCCGTGCCGTAAAGTTTCCGTAAAAGCTCTGATACTGCGGAAGGAATCCAAGTGCTTCCGAAATGCTGCGACCTTTGCTATCTGTATATTTTACATGCCCGCTGTCAGGAGCGATCAAACCTGTTATGATCCCAATAAGTGTGGATTTCCCTGCTCCATTGGGTCCCAAAAGTCCATAAACACCGCAGCCAACAGAAAGTGAGAAGCTGTTGAGAACGGTATTTTTGCCATAGCTTTTGGTTATTCCATCAATCTCCAGACGCATAAGATCCTCTCCTTAATAATCTATCAGCATTGTTTTAGCAACTTCACTGCCATCCTTGTTATCAGAATAGCTGAAAGCTATTACCCCTCCGTCTGCGGTAAAATTCACTGTTCCCAATATGGACTGAGAATGGGAAATTTCAACGGCAAATTTATTTATGCACTTACGATCATCATAAATTCGTACAACGATTTTATGAGCACCATATTCCTCGGAAGCTTCATATGTTATTATTTTGCCCTCCGAATCAATCGTTCCCATAACATAATTTGATTCATTATATGTTTCTGTACTCGTTTTAAAAAACTTTCCATCCTTTAACATTATGATACTGCCTGTACCCTTG
>CAMCOJ010000312.1 GCA_945876405.1 uncultured Ruminococcus sp. | reverse complement strand
GGGCTATCACACCGACAAGGACGAGGACGGAGAGCCTGCCGACAGGATCGTTGCAAAGACACTTAATTACTGATATTATGAAAAGAGCCGAGTAAAATGTTCCGGTGGAACATCTTGCCCGGCTTCACTTTTTAATTGACTTGAATGGTGATATATGGTATAATATACGCATACATCTTGTATATTTCAATCAACGGAACAGGGGATAGCAATGGAAAAGGAACTGCTCAACCGCAACTTATATCGTCAGATAAAATCTATGGACAAGAACGAACTCAGCCGAACACTCAACAATATCTATGAAATGGGCAAGGAAGATGCTATGAAAGGTATCGAAGCTATTGACATAGATATGGATAAGCTGCGTTCTCAGATAGGGGCGATAAAGGGTATCGGTGAAACACGGCTTAATCTGATTATGGAGATTATTTCGGAGCATCTGAATATACAAAAGGCTGATGAGCAATAAGGACGATATTATAAAGGGACAGTACACGCTGAATGTGCTGTCCTTTTTATAGTAACGCAGAAATGGAATTATCTCATTGATTTTGCTGCTTTATTATGTTATAATGATATAATGAAACAGAACAATAAAATCTTCATAAAGGAGAACCGTTATGGCTGATACATACATTAAATATAATGACCACTCTATAAGCTCCGCATTTAAGGATCACTATATCGTCCCGGACTATCAGAGAGAATATGTTTGGAAGGATGAGCAGATTGAGCAGCTCACCTCCGACCTTATTGAAGCCTATAACTCCGATAATAAAAAGGCATACTTTCTCGGTACAATAGTGACCTATGATGCAGGAAGTCAGTTTGAGCTGATTGACGGACAGCAGAGATTGACAACGTTCTTTATCCTTTTGTGTGCGATAAAGAGAATATATCAGAACAATAACGAGCAGACAAGCCTTATCGAGAATCTTATATATAGTCCCATAATGAATGATGACGGTGATATTGTAAATCAGTATCATTTGCAGTTACAGTATGAAGATGCAGGGGATTGTCTTGAACTTATTGAGCAGGGACAGGAAAAGCCAAAGGGATTAACACAGTCCGGTGAGCTTCTATATAATGCTTATGATTTGATATGCAAGTTTTTGACAGACAGCTTCCCAACTATTGCCGAACTCAAAAAGTTTGTTGTTTTTCTGCTTAACAAGACGAGTTTTATTCGTATTGAAACCTATGATATAACAGATGCTCTGAAAATTTTTGAAACCATCAATCAAAGAGGTAAGGGACTTGACCCGATGGATCTCCTTAAAAATATGGTATTCCGTCAGGTGGACAGAACTAAATTCAAAGAGCTAAATATGAAGTGGAGAACTATCACAACGGCATTAGAGAAGATAGACGAAAAGCCCTTGCGTTTTCTTCGTTATTTTATTATGGCAAATTATGATACATCGAGCGAAAAGGACGGTATTTTGAGAGAGGATCAGATTTATAACTGGCTCAGCACAAATGATGATCAGTGCCATTATAAGGATAAGCCTTTCAAGTTTGTTGAAAAAATGGTGCAGAACGTAGAGCTTTACGTTAAATGCAGAAAGCCCGAAAACAATAGCAGCGGAAATAACCATCTCAATAATATCCCTCTGCTTGCAGGCAAGTCCTACAAGCTGCATCTTATGCTTATGCTTGCCGCATCGAATATGAATGACGAAGCATTGACCGAATTTAAGAGAATAATCGAATCGGTTGTTTATTACACGGTTATTGATAAGATCGCCACTAATGTGACAGAGCGTACCTTTGCTTTGTGGTGTTCCGAGGTGCGAAACATAAAGAATGTTGATGAGCTGAACGCTTTTGTTACAAATACGGTAATTCCGACCGTCAATGAGTGGAAACGGGATAACGAGCTGAATTTCATTCGTCTTGGTCTAAACAGTATGCAGCAGTACAGAATAAAGTTTATTCTTGCGAAAATCACCGCTTATGTCGATGCACTCCGTATGGGCAAAGAAGAAATTGCCGATCTGTCGAATTATACCGAAACCGCTGTTGAAATTGAACACATTATGCCACAGACTTGCAATGATAAATCTGCTTATGGTGTTACCGATGATGAGTTTAGTGTTTACATAAACAGGCTTGGTAATCTTACATTGCTTGAGAACAGCATAAATAAATCTATTCAGAATGATATGTATGCTGAAAAAACAACTGCATACAAAGGGTCAAAATTTTATCTTACCTCTGCAATATCCGAGCTTGTAAATCAGGGACAGGATACGGCAATTAACCGAACAAATGCCATTTTAACAGCTTGGAGTGAATGGACTAAAACCTCTATTGAGGAACGGCAGAAAATGTTTTATGAACTCAGCGAAAGAATATGGGGTATTCGTACTGTTGAATAACAAAGAAAAGGGATTGCAAATCGCAGTCCCTTTTTCAATCATCAAGAAACATTAAATACTCTGATGCACGTTCATTCAACCGCCGTTTCTTTTCTTTTTCGGTCATTTTTTGGGGGATAATGTTTTCTTCCGAGTTTTTATCCGGAGTATCGGCGGTATTGTTCTGATCGGATTCATTGCACATAAAAATCACCTCAAAAAGTTAAACGTAAAATGTTCCACTGGAACATTTGGAAAAACGACAGCACAAGTCGATGTGCTGCCGTTTGTTTTGCAATGGGAAAGATTAAAGGTCGATAAATGCTCCGTCAGCCTTGCCGTTGATAACGTAGTAAGCTCTCAGACCACCGTTTTCAGCTTTGAGGTAAACATCAATGCTCTTAACGTGCTTGCGAGTGCCGTTTTTATAGGCTTCCTTGCAGGCTTCCTTAATATCGTCCATAGTGTAGTCCTTACCGTTGCTCTGAATAAGAAATACATCTTTTTTAGGAGCTTCGGTTTTAGCAGGAGCAGACTTCTTTTTGGAAGCAGTCTTTGTTTCCTTTGTCTTTGCAGCAGGAGCTTCAACAACGGGAGCAGGCTCAGCAGCGGCAGGAGCAGTTTCAGCCTTTGTTTCTTCGGTTGCAACTACTTTTTCAGTAGCTGGTGAAGCAGGAGCTTTAACGGGTGCTGTTTTAGTCTTGGATTTTGTATTTTTAGGTCTTGCCATAATAATAAACCTCCAAATTGTATTTTATAATAGTATAACAAATAAGTTCGTATTTGTCAAATATAAACAGCAGAGCTGCAATAGTTTTGCGGTTCGGCTGTTAGTTATTTCTTAACTAAACCCCGAACTATTTCCGAAATGCTGTTAAGCTGGTTATCGTCCAACTTTTGTAGGTTGGTAATGATTTCATTTAGCTTTTCTGGATTTTTGGAATCTTCATCGAAAAAATCACGGGGAGAGATTTGCAGATATTCACAAATGTAGAAAAAGAC
>CAMCOJ010000311.1 GCA_945876405.1 uncultured Ruminococcus sp. | reverse complement strand
GTGCACCACCACGGGTGCATCCCTTTTTCTGCACTTTTGAGGAAAAGGAGTTTTTTATGATAATAAACGGTAAGGAAGAGGCTCTTAAAGAGCCTGTAACAGTAAACGAATATCTTACAGCGAAAGGTTATCAGACAAAACGCATAGCTGTTGAGATAAACGGAGAGATACTGCCAAAATCACAGTATGAAACCAGGCAGTTCTGCGAAAGTGACAAAGTTGAAATCGTAACCTTCATGGGTGGCGGTTAAGCGAAGGGAATTCTATAACAAAAATAAATACAAAGGAAGAAAAACATATGACTAACGACAAACTTATAATCGGCGGACATGAATTCACATCCCGTTTCATCCTCGGATCAGGCAAATTCTCCGTAAAGGACACAAAAACTGTCCTTGAAAACGGCGGAGTGGAAATGGCTACGCTCTCAGTAAGAAGAGCCAACACAGGAGACCAGGAAAATATACTCGACTATATCCCTGAAGGCATCACCCTCCTCCCTAACACCAGCGGAGCCAGAACAGCAGATGAAGCTGTCCGTATAGCCAGACTTGCAAGAGAAATGGGCTGCGGGGATTTCGTAAAGATCGAAATAATCCGTGACTCAAAATATCTCCTCCCTGACAATGAGGAAACCATCAGAGCAACGGAAATACTTGCAAAGGAAGGTTTCATAGTAATGCCTTACATGATGCCGGACCTTGCTGCAGCAAGAAAACTGGAAGCAGCCGGTGCCGCTTCAATAATGCCGCTTGCAGCACCTATCGGAAGCAACAAGGGACTATGTACAAAGGACTTTATAAAAATAATAATCGACGAAACAAATCTTCCTGTAATTGTGGACGCAGGCATAGGCAAGCCTTCACAGGCCTGCGAAGCTATGGAACTGGGATGCGCCGCAGTTATGGCCAATACAGCTATCGCCACTGCCGGTGATGTGGCAGTTATGGCAAAGGCATTTAAACTCGCAGTGGAGTCAGGCAGACTGGCATATCTCGCAGGTACAGGACGCGTACTGGACAGAGGTGAGGCATCAAGCCCTCTTACAGGATTTCTTCACGACTAAACGGAGGCACAGGAATTGGAAACTAAAAGAACCGACCACATGAAATACCTCGAAGGAATGGAGGTTATAGAAACAGATATTCCTGACAGGGTAATTCAGGCTATGAATGATTATGATTATGAAAACTACAAAGCATCAGACGTTACAAATGCACTCAGAAAAGACGTACTCACGCCATACGACTTCGGTGCCCTGCTCTCGCCTGCGGCTGATCCGTACCTTGAGCAGATGGCGCAGAGAGCAAAGGAAGAGACGAGAAAACATTTCGGAAACTCGGTAACTTTGTTCACTCCGCTGTATATAGCAAACTACTGTGAAAACTACTGCATATACTGCGGATTTAACTGTCACAACAAAATAAACAGAGCGAAGCTTAATGCTGAGGAAATCGAACACGAAATGAAGCTCATCGCACAGACGGGACTTGAAGAAGTGCTCATTCTTACCGGTGAGAGCAGAAAAATGTCCGATGTAAAGTATATCGGCGAAGCCTGCAAAATTGCATCAAAATATTTCCGCGTTACCGGACTTGAGATATATCCTGTAAATTCCGACGAGTACAGATACCTCCAGGAATGCGGAGCCGACTATGTGACTGTATTTCAGGAGACATACGACAGCGACAAATATGAAACGCTGCATCTTGAAGGACACAAGAGAATCTTCCCGTACAGAATCAATGCACAGGAACGTGCACTTATGGGCGGAATGCGCGGTGTAGGATTCGCTGCTCTTCTGGGACTTTCCGACTTCAGAAAGGACGCATTTGCAACAGGAATGCACGCATATCTTATACAGAAAAAATATCCTCATGCAGAGATAGCCTTCTCATGTCCGAGACTTCGTCCGACTATAAACCACAACGAGATTAACCCTAAGGACGTACACGAACGCCAGCTTCTTCAGGTAATGTGTGCATACCGTATCTTCATGCCATTTGCAAGCATGACAATCTCCACACGCGAACGCGCCGGATTCAGAGACAACGTAATCGGACTTGCTGCAACAAAGATATCCGCAGGGGTAAGCACAGGAGTAGGCGGTCATGAAGGCGAAGATGAAAAGGGCGATTCACAGTTTATAATCTCCGATCCGAGAAATGTTGACGAAGTCCGTCAGGCCATAAAGGATATGGGATGTCAGCCTGTATTCACAGACTATGTAAGGGTTTAACCATGAAAATATGCGTTACAAACAGACATCTGTGCAAAGGTGACTTTTATGAAACAATCAGAAGAGCTGCAGAAACAGCAGACATGATAATACTCCGTGAAAAAGACCTTCCCCCTGAAAAATACAGAGAATATGCAGAACATGTACAGCAAATCTGCCGGGAAAAAAAACGTCTTTTCTGCGTAAATACATTTTCAGAGGTTGCAGAAGAACTGGAAAGTGACCTTCTTCAGCTCTCATACTTCAGCTTTATGAATTATGAAAAAAAGACAATCAGAACCGGAGTATCGGTTCATTCGCTTTCCGAAGCCGTATCGGCTGAAAAAAAGGGAGCAGATTTCCTCATAGCCGGTCATATTTTTCAGACAGACTGCAAAAAAGATCTTGCTCCCCGCGGCGTAAAGTTTTTAACAGAAATCGTTTCTAATGTTGAAATACCCGTATATGCAATCGGAGGCATAAATCCGCAGAACGAACACCTCATATACGAATGCGGTGCCAATGGCATCTGTATAATGTCAGGATACATGAAATAGTGTCATAAATTTCTCCCTGTGTGAATATACTTTTACTGAAAGAATTTGCACAGGGAGAGTTTTTAATATGACAGAAGAAAAAACAATACGAAAAAATCACAATATTATCATGGAAAACAGAAAAACGCTTTCCATATCCGGAGTCACTGACGTTGACAACTTCGATGAAAAGGAAATCCTGCTTTATACTCAGCTCGGTGAACTGACTGTAACCGGAAAAAATCTTCATGTAAACTCTATGAGTGTGGAAACCGGAGAAATGTCAATAGAGGGAGATATATGGGGTATAAACTACGGAGACAAGGACAGAAAAGGTCCGGTTTCCTTCCTCGGAAAACTGTTCAGATAAATGATACCGGAAACATTCTTTACAGTAAACGAGCAGATTAAACTTTTCTTAATCTGCATACTGTTCGGTTTTCCCATAGGACTCTTCTATGATATCTTCAGAATTATCAGGATAATGATTCCTCACAGCAGTCTTGCCGCAGCACTTGAGGATATATTGTTTTTTTCTGTATACGCAGTGTTTATCACATCATTCACCTACTGTCTCTTATACACATCTGACGCTGCCGACGATACTCCTTGTGTAG
>CAMCOJ010000310.1 GCA_945876405.1 uncultured Ruminococcus sp. | reverse complement strand
GAGATTTCTGCCTGTCTCGTGGGCTCGGAGATGTGTATAAGAGACAGAGTAATAAGTGCAACACCGCCTTTTGCAAGTATTGCATCTACCATACGGCCTACACAAGTGTCAACAGCTTCAACCGCTGCCTTTGCTGCATCAAACACACCTGTATGACCAACCATATCACAGTTTGCATAATTAAGAATGATCACATCATACTTATCAGATTCGATAGCATCAACAACTGCATCTGTTACTTCGTATGCACTCATTTCCGGTTTCATATCGAATGTTTCAACGTCAGGTGACTTGATAAGAATTCTGTCTTCACCTTCAAACTGCTTTTCCTCACCGCCGTTGAAGAAGAATGTTACGTGAGCATACTTCTGTGTTTCAGCGATTCGAAGCTGTGTTTTACCGAGCTTTGAAAGATATTCGCCAAGAGTCATTGTAAGCTGTTCAGGAGGGAAAGCTACTGATACGTTCGGCATAGCTGCATCATACTGAGCCATGCATACAAAGTGTACAGGGAAATACTTTCTTTCAAAACCAGTAAATTCTGTATCAACAAATGCTCTTGTAATCTGTCTTGCACGGTCAGGACGGAAATTAAAGAATACAACGCTGTCATTTTCCTTAATCATTCCGTTTTCGTCTGTTACAGTCGGAAGCATGAATTCGTCTGTAACACCGTTTGCGTATGAATCCTTTATTGCCTGTACCGGACATTCTGCCTTTACGCCTTCTCCGAGTACCATTGCATTGTATGCCTTTTCAACTCTGTCCCAGGCATTGTCTCTGTCCATAGCATAGAAACGGCCAGCAACAGTTGCAACTGAGCCTGTGCCGATCTTCTTTATCTCGTCGCATGCTTCCTTCATGAAGTCAGCTGCTGATGAAGGAGGAACGTCACGTCCGTCGAGGAATGCATGAACATAAACCTTTTCGAGACCGTTCTTCTTAGCCATTTCGAGAAGTCCGTAAAGATGTTCCATATGGCTGTGCACACCACCCGGTGAGAGAAGTCCCATAAGGTGAAGTGAAGAACCGTTCTTCTTACAGTTTTCCATGGCATCACAGAGAGCTTTGTTTTCAAAGAAATCTCCGTCCTTGATTGACTTTGAAATCTTTACGAGCATCTGGTAAACTATACGGCCGGCACCGATATTTGTGTGACCAACTTCTGAGTTACCCATCTGTCCGTCAGGAAGACCTACGTCAAGTCCGCTTGCTCCGATAAGTGTATTCGGACCCTGCATGTACTTGTCAAGGTTTGGCTTGTTTGCAGCCTTGATTGCATTTCCGTATTCGCTGGAATTGTAACCGTAGCCGTCCATTATTATAAGTGCGACTGGTTTTTTAGCCACGCCGATCAAATCCTTTCAAAAATGAGTTTAATTAGCCTTCTACTGCAGCCTGAACGATTGTGTTGAAGTCAGCTGCCTTAAGTGAAGCACCGCCGATAAGACCACCGTCGATGTTTGGCTTAGCGAGGAGCTCTGCACAGTTTGCAGCGTTCATTGAACCGCCGTACTGGATTGTAACTGCATCAGCTGTAGCCTGATCATAGAGCTTTGCAAGTGTAGCACGTATGAATGCACAAACTTCTTCTGCCTGATCCGGTGTAGCTGTGAGGCCTGTACCGATAGCCCATACCGGTTCATAAGCGATTACTGTCTTCTTAACATCTTCAGCTGTTACATCCCAGAGGTCAAGCTTGATCTGACGAGCGATAACTTCTTCTGTGATGTTGCATTCACGTTCCCACTTGAGTTCGCCTACGCATACGATTGGCTTGAGGCCAGCAGCAAGAGCAGCCTTTGTTCTCTTGTTTACTGTTTCATCTGTTTCGCCGAAGTACTGTCTTCTTTCGCTGTGTCCGATTACAACGTACTCAACGCCAACTTCTGTAAGCATGTCTGCTGAGATCTCACCTGTGAAAGCGCCGCTCTTTTCAAAGTGTACGTTTTCTGCACCGATCTTAACGTTTGAACCAGCTGTTGCGTTTACTGCTGTTTCGAGATTTGTGAATGGTACGCATGCGATTACTTCTACGTTGCCTTCAGCATTTGCTACGAGTGGCTTGATAGCTTCGAGTAATTCCTTTGCTTCAGGTCTTGTTTTGTTCATTTTCCAGTTACCAGCGATTATTGCTTTTCTTAATGATTTATTCATTGTAAAAA
Organism: uncultured Ruminococcus sp.; assembly: GCA_945876405.1. Lineage (GTDB taxonomy): Bacteria > Bacillota > Clostridia > Oscillospirales > Ruminococcaceae > HUN007. The sequence continues at coordinate 1,210 of CAMCOJ010000310.1, read as the reverse complement.
CTCCTTTATAAAAATTTACATTTTAAAAGCCGGAGAGTTCCCCGGCTTTTATTTTTTTGAAAAAAGCGTTTCTGATTACTTTTCAGCGATTACGTCTACGCCAGGGAGAACCTTGCCTTCGAGGTATTCAAGTGAAGCACCGCCGCCTGTTGAGATGTGGCTCATCTTGTCAGCGAAACCGAGCTGCATAACTGCTGCTGCTGAGTCACCGCCGCCGATGATTGTTGTAGCATCTGTTTCAGCAAGAGCCTTAGCTACGGCAATTGTACCAGCTGCGAGTGTTGGGTTTTCGAATACGCCCATAGGTCCGTTCCATACAACTGTCTTAGCTGACTTAACTGCATCAGCAAAGAGCTTCTGTGTTTCTGTACCGATATCAAGACCTTCCTTATCATCAGGAATTTCTGATGACTTAACAACTGATACTTCAATCGGAGCATCGATCGGATCAGGGAAACCTGCAGCTACTGTTGTATCAACAGGGAGAAGGAGCTTCTTGCCGAGCTTTTCAGCCTTTGCCATCATTTCCTTGCAGTAGTCAATCTTTTCGTCGTCAACGAGTGACTTACCAACTGAACCACCCTGAGCCTTGATGAATGTATAAGCCATACCACCGCCGATAATAAGTGTGTCGCACTTTTCGAGGAGGTTTGAGATAACGTTGAGCTTGTCAGCAACCTTAGCACCGCCGAGGATAGCTACGAATGGTCTCTCAGGTACTTCAACTGCGTTGCCGAGGTACTGGATTTCCTTCTGCATGAGGTAGCCAACTGCTGTTTCCTTAACGAACTTTGTAACACCTGCTGTTGAAGCGTGTGCTCTGTGAGCTGAACCGAAAGCGTCCATTACGAATACTTCACCGTCAACGAGGTCAGCAAGTTCCTTTGAAAGGTTTTCGCCGTTCTTTGTTTCGTCAGCGCCTCTGAAACGTGTGTTTTCGAGAACTACAATCTCGCCCTCTTTCATCTCAGCAACTGCCTTCTTTGCATTTTCGCCTACTACTGTATCGTCCTTAGCGAATACAACCTTTGTGTCAACGAGTTCTGCAAGTCTGTCTGCAGCCGGCTTGAGTGAGAACTTGTCTTCCGGACCGTTCTTCGGCTTGCCGAGGTGTGAACAGAGAACAACCTTGCCTCCGTCAGCGATAAGCTTCTTTATTGTAGGAAGAGCAGCCTGAATTCTGTTGTCGTTTGTGATAACACCGTCCTTG
>CAMCOJ010000309.1 GCA_945876405.1 uncultured Ruminococcus sp. | reverse complement strand
ACATATATCCGGCGGATATAAGGCTGATGTATTTTGCATGGTTAATAACTATCCTGTTATTAGCCAGAGACCGTTTCTTCTTGCGGTTTATGATATCGTGAAATCCTTCATAATACTTTGAGAGCATATTCAGCTTGACTGCATAACAGTTATGCAGCTTAATATAACCACACATTAACTCAGGTGTGATTTCTGTGTCCTTTGATACTGTAAACATTGTCGCACCTCCTAAAATGTGATTTTTCTTGTACCGACTTTTCTTTTGTTGAGTATTGTATAACAGAAATAACGCATTGCATCCATGCAGTGGTCATTATCCTTGATTACTGTATCTTCAAGCTTTGATTCATCCCATCTGTAACAGCTGAATTCATTTATCAGCTCCTTGCAGGCAGGACTGACGAGGATCCTGTTCTGATTCAGAAGAGAAGATGTATATCGGATGCCATCAAGTACATCATTTTTGGCTTTGGTGACTCTGATGTTTCTTTTCTTCAGTTCAGCTATAAAGGAAGCGGCTGAAGGGTCAACTATCATTGACATGATGTCTATTCCGTCAAGGAACCGTTCTAGATCATCTGCATACTCACTGTCAGTCTTGTTTCTGATTTCTTTTCTTCCTGAATAGTAATATTCCTTTTCTATGTACCAGCGTCCGTCACTTAGCTTATGCCACAGAAGGAATACTGTAGCATTAAGTGTACCGTAGTCACAGCTTACATAGTAAACAGGCAGCATCAGATGTTCTATCTGTTCTCTTGCTACGATATGGACATCTTCGTTGAACATACTGTAAACAAGTCCTTCGGCGTTCACCCATTTACCAAGGATATATCTGTCGAAGTAAACCGTTCCTGCATATTCCGTTTCAAGAGCGGATACGAAAGAAGGGTCTAAAAAAGGATTATCATAAATCTGATAATCCTGATAATAAATATCTGCGTTACTGTCAAGAAAAGCTTTGAACCAGTGGTTTCTTCCTTCTGGGTTACATGTTCCGTCAAATATGCTATATGGCTTGTCAAGACGTGACTTAAGCATGGAGAAAACTTCTTCATTCCATGTTACCACTTCATCGCCGTAGCAGTATTTGATTGATGAACCACGAATCCGGTCAACCTGATTGATTTTATCGGCTCCCAGGCAGTAGCATTTTTCACCAAACAGGACTGCTGTATTGTCAGATCTGATTGAAGAAACAAGTCTTTCTCCCCAGATTAACTGGAGAGGGTCAATTATATTTCTCTGCAGAGTACCCTTTGTGTTTCCCAGAAGAACTACAAGCCCCGGTTTACCTGCTACCGCTCTGATACGCTTAGGTATGTTGTAGTAGTCCATGTAGGTCTTGCCACTTCGTGTAGCACCGCTCTTAACGTTCCATCGGTGAGTTGCGTTCCTGAAGTATTCCTCCTGCATAGGTGAGAACCCCGGCATTATGAATCACCGCCGATCTTTGCAAGAACTTCATCTAGCTTGCTGAGAGCGTCAGCGTCACCATCCTGTTCCTTATCTACCTTATGCTTGAATTCCTTCTGTTTCTGCTTCAGTTCTTCATGCTGAATGTCTTCGCCTATCATAGCCATAACAAGTTTGACAGCCTGGACGTCACCTGATTTTGCTTCATCACAGAGCCGCTTGACTATCACTGCCTTGTTCGTGATTTCTTCAGGTTTAAAACCATCACATGAAAGTTCATTCCAGTTATCACGATTCTGCTCTTCTGAATCAAGGTAGCTGTTCATCAGCTGTTTAAACAGCTTTTTTCTTCTTCGTGATGCACCGGAGGCTTTGCCGCCTTCAGACTGTATTCTTCTTTGCTCACTCTTTGTTCTCTTGGATAAAGGTATTAAGTTATTCTCATTTGGCATCGCCTCACCTTCTTAAAAAATGATAACAGAAAAACGCACCCGCTCATCAGAACAGGTACGTTTCCCGGGAAGTATATTAAATGATTGATAATTTCTGATATACGGAAGGAAGAAACCGGTCAGAAGACCGGGTAAACTGAATGCAATCGCATTACCTTCCGTTCAGTTTTTCTATTATAATCATATCACAGAAGCAGGGTGCAAAACAATGCAAACTTTATCAAGTGCTTTCTTATGCTTGTATTTTACGGTCCTCACAGAATAATTCATCTTCTCGGCCACGGTTTCCCAGGTCATGTATGAAAGATAGTGATATGTAAGCACTGCTCTGAGTTCTATATCTTCAACATTGTTTATAACAGTTTCTATTTCTGAGTATATTCGTATGAGTTCCTTACGTGCCTGGTCTATCTTGTAATCAATCTCACACAGATTTATAAGCTTCTGTTCCTGCCTGTTTTCTCCGGATCCGTTTGTGCTGCCGTCATTTTCATAGTTCATTCCGCATGAGGCAGCCATACTTTGTTTTTCGTTCCGGACACTTTCAAGTGCACCAATGGCATGTTTTGTATGGAACGCCCTGTTAAGCCACACTGTCTTCTCAATCTGTTCTTCCGTCATACGTCCTCCTCCCAGACCGCCAACCCCCGTTCCGGTCGCTTCTTTAAATCAAACTTGATTCTTGCAAGTTCAGCGGATTCCCTGTTGCACTGTTCAAGGTACGAGTGCTTTACAATTGCATATCCCTGACTCGTGATTGCTTCAACAACAATAGGGTTGTCCGGTCTGATGTCTGATATTTTTATCGTGTCTTCCATATTTCGTTCCTGATCTCACGGAAAAGTTTATATGTTTCTGATGCAATATAAGCTGTCGCAAAGCATGCAACGCCTATAAGTGCCGCAAACATTATGCTAACAATAATTAATTCAAACATTTTAATCACCCATTATTTTCATTTGTTAAAAGTTCAGGATTGTCGCAAACATTTCCGATGACTTCAACACCGTTTTCAAGGCTTGCTGTAAATACCCTTGAACCCATTTCACCGATAATATCAATCTGATAAGATGCACCGCCATAATAACTATCACTATACTTTACAACTCCGATACCAAAATCGATATTTTTACAGCCTATATAACCCGATTGATAAACTGCGTGAACAATATCGCCTTCAAAAATTTTTTTACCTTTTTTATCAAGCAAGCCTGTGAACTGTCCGACTGTTTCGGGGAAAACTTGATAGCTTTCTGAATGTCGATTTTTAAGCATAATAAAAGGATTAAGCTTTTCAGATATCCTATATACATATCCCTCTATCCACTCTCCGTTGTCTGTTCGTTTACTTCTAAATAAAATCTCTCTCATTACTTATTCCTCCTCGTAAATCTTCAACGTTCCGTCAGCGTTGTAAATCGGCGTAATACCGCCTTTTGTACCGTACCTGTAATACATAACACCTGTATTCCTGTCTCTTATACACATCTCCGAGCCCACGAGACAGGCAGAAAT
>CAMCOJ010000308.1 GCA_945876405.1 uncultured Ruminococcus sp. | reverse complement strand
TCTTCGGTGGAATAATCTTGTTAAATGCAGAAACGATCATATCGTAGTTGATACCAACGAGTCTGTCTGAGCATTCCTTAATTACCTTGCCGAGAAGGATGATATTTGACATACCGGCAAGACCGTTTTCCTTTGCAAGTTCTGTTGAAGGAATGTAGAAGCAGGTAACATCTGTACGTTCAGACTTTCTTTCGATGATTGAGCTGTCTGCGAAAATGATTCCGCCCGGCTTTACAGTGCTTTCGAACTTGTCAAATGAAGGAGCGTTCATAGCGATAAGTATATCAGGTGCTGTTACAAGCGGAGAACCGATTGGTTCATCTGAGAGACATACAGAGCAGTTACATGTGCCTCCGCGCATCTCAGGACCGTATGAAGGCATCCATGAGAGTTCCTTTCCTTCGTAAAGTGCAGCGTATGCAAGGAGCTTTCCTGTGAAGAGAACACCCTGTCCGCCGAATCCGCAGATTATAGTTTCTGTAAGCATATTAGTTAGTTCTCCTTTCAGTCAGCTTTTTCTTCTTTGTTCCATACAGCTTCATCCTTGTAAACTCCGAGAGGGAAGTAAGGAATCATTTCTGTACGAACTCTTTCAAGTGCATCAACAGGTGACATACCCCAGTTTGTAGGACATGTCGAGAGAACTTCAACGATTGAGAAGCCCTTCTTGTTGATCTGGTTTTCAAAAGCCTTTTTGATAGCCTTCTTTGCTTCACGAATGTGAGCAGGATTGTCAACGGAAACTCTCTGTGCAAGAGCTGTACCTTCAAGTGTTGAAAGCATCTCACACATTTTTACAGGATAACCCTGAATCTCAGGTTCACGTCCGTAAGGTGTAGTCTGTGTAACCTGACCAGGCATTGTTGTAGGAGCCATCTGACCGCCTGTCATTCCGTAGATTGTATTGTTTACGAAGATAACTGTGATATTTTCGCCTCTTGCAGCTGCGTGAACTGTTTCACAGGTACCTATAGCTGCGAGGTCGCCGTCACCCTGGTATGTAAATACTACAGAGTCAGGACGTGCTCTCTTGACACCTGTTGCAACAGCCGGTGCTCTTCCGTGAGGAGCACCTACCATATCACATTCAAAATAATTATATGCAAGAACAGAACATCCTACAGGGAATACACCAACTGAATTACCTTCTATTCCAAGTTCATCCATAACCTCAGCAACAAGTCTGTGGATGATTCCGTGTGTACATCCAGGACAGTAGTGAGTTGGTACATCACAGAGTGCATGTGGTTTGTCAAATACAACTGCCATTATTAGAGGCTCCTTTCTGATATCTTTTCTATCTGTTCGAGAACTTCAGCAGGTGAAGGGATGTTACCGCCGTGTCTGCCGTAGAATTCTACAGGAAGTCTGCAGTCAAGTGCAAGACGGAGATCTTCAACCATCTGTCCCTGTGACATTTCAACGCTGAGAACAGTCTTTGCATTTGCACATGCTGACCTGAATTCTTCAACAGGGAATGGCCAGAGTGTCTTTGGTCTGAAAAGACCAGCCTTGATGCCTTTTTCTCTTGCCTGATTTACAGCTGATTTTGCAACACGTGCTGTTGTACCGTAAGCTGCCAGAACGATATCAGCATCTTCACACTTGTAGATCTCTGCATCGTGGATCTTTTCTTTGATTATATCGTATCTCTTGTATCTTTCATTTACAGAGTGTTCAAGATCATCAGGCTGAAGGAAGAGTGAGTTTATGATGTTGTGCTTTCTTTCACCCTTGTGACCTGAACATGCCCAGTCCTTTTCTTCGATAACAGGTGCTTCGTCAGAGAATGAAACAGGTTCCATCATCTGTCCGAGGAAGCCGTCTGTGAGAATCATAACAGGCATACGGTATCTGTCAGCTTCTTCAAATGCTCTGATTGTCATATCAACTGTTTCCTGTACAGAAGCAGGAGCAAATACGATAAGCTGGAAGTCACCGTGACCGAGAGCCTTTGTAGCCTGCCAGTAGTCTGACTGTGAAGGCTGAATGCTTCCGAGACCCGGACCGCCTCTCTGTACGTTTACGATAACTGCAGGAAGGTCTGAACCTGCAATGTATGAAACGCCTTCGCTCTTGAGTGAGATTCCAGGTGATGAGCTTGATGTCATTGTTCTGACGCCGGCTGAGCTTGCGCCGAGAACCATGTTTACAGCAGCGATTTCACTTTCTGCCTGAAGAAATGTGATATCTCTCTTCTTCATGTTTTTTGCAAGATATGCAGCAACCTCTGTCTGAGGTGTTATAGGATATGCGAAGAAACATTTGCAGCCTGCACGAATAGCGGCTTCAGCAAGTGCTTCGTTTCCCTTCATAAGAACTCTTTCCATTTTTTATTCTCCTTTTTCAACTTTAATTGCACAGTCAGGACACATCATAGCACATAATGCACATGAGATACATTTTTCATTGTCTGTACAAACAGCAGGGTAGTAACCTTTCTGATTATGCTTCTCTTCAGAGAGTGAAATAATCTTCTTCGGACATGCTGAAACACAAAGTCCGCAGCCTTTGCATCTTTCAAAATTAATACTGATCATCTTTTTCGCCTCTTTTGCTGTAATATTTCTTGTTATCTGTAACCCGGATTATTCCCAGATAAGCTTAACTTTTCTTTTCACAGGAAAGTCGTTTTCTGATGGAGTAAGTGTTTCCGGAATGCATCTGAAAACTACAGGAAGTCCTGTCATCCGGGCAATCTCTTCGGAGAATTCAGAAGCATTTTCAACGATTTCGGCTGTTGTTTCAAAGCCGAGATTAGGGTTGTTTACGAGACCTGTGCATTTTAATGAGCAGGCCTGTTCTATTTCACGCAGGAGAACAACAGTTTCTTCTGCCGAAACATCTGTAGTGCGGTACATGTTGTAAACGTACAGCATATCATAATCATCGCTGTACTTGTTGATTACCGCTTTGTATCTTCCAAGGGCAAATGCACCTGCATCCGAACCGCCCACGTCGATAACCGTGTGGTCGTGGGTGCGTATGATACGTTCTATATCAAAGTTAAGCACCGGAATATCAAGATTTGAATTTGCATATTCGGGTGTAATCACATCGATTCCCTGACCGGTGAGTTCGTCCCTGAAGTCAGCAGTCCGGAAATACGGATTAACCGTGTCAAGGTCAACAATGGCAGTACTGCCGCTTTTGTGCATCTCGCAGGCAAGATTTACAGAAAGGTTGGTTTTCCCAGAACCGTATTCACCGGTAATAATAGTAATCTTTTTAAACTGCATTTTTTTATCCTTTAAATGAATTTTTTCAAAAAATATATGTCGTATTCCCACAGGGGGAATACAACATAAAAGAACGCAAATGTTTGAATTCGCAGTAATAATTATACCACAGAATTATACAAAGGTCAATAGGGCGAAGGCTTCGCCAAAAGTACCGCAAAGCTGCAGCGAAGGTGAAGGCGACCGAAGGGAGTGCAG
>CAMCOJ010000307.1 GCA_945876405.1 uncultured Ruminococcus sp. | reverse complement strand
TACACAAGGAGTATCGTCGGCAGCGTCAGATGTGTATAAGAGACAGAGATTACGGAGAGTATACCGGAAACTATAAAAATTCTGTGCCATATTTCGTGTGTCATTTTCTGCCTCCGTATGCTCTTTCAATTGCATCTTCAGTAATCTGGTATGCCTTCCTTATTTTCTGCTTTAAATCCTTGGTTTTTTCGGTTGTGGTAATTACAGATTCCGTGCTTTTTCTTGTTTTGTAATAAAGATTTCTTATATCTTCTTCAGGGATGAATGAAGCAAATTTATATGTGTATATGGCAAGAGAATTTATTATCATCCTGTACGTTTCAAGAAGAACTATCTCTGTTTCCGCAGACGAAGTTTCAGCAAAGTCGGACATTTCATTAAGACTTTGCCAGTATTCTGTATATGTATCAGTATCATCGCCTTCTATAACAAGTTTCTGTATTTCGGAATGAAAGTTTCCGATATCATGATATATTCTTGCCATCTGGTATTTTTCTTCGGAAATGTTTCTGAGATTTTCGCTGATTGCATCAGAGAACCACTCTGCAGAAGCTTTCATTCTGGTTGCAGAGTTATCTGAACTGTGTTCTGTTCCATAGTCATAGTAATACCAGTACAGTTTTCCGGTTTCAAAAGCAAGAAGTTCATAATCCGGATTTTTTTTCAGCTCTTCTGAATTAACTGTAAGCAGTCTCAGAATATCATATGATTCATTTTCGTCAAATGAAAGATCTTCCTTGTATGTTTCAATCAATCCGAAATATGCTTCTGTCCTTTTGTTTTGCAGATTAATCGCATTTTTGTACAGTTCGGTTTTTTCTTCATATGAAACGGATTTTTTTGCTGTTGTAATGAACCGTTCGTATTCTATATTTTCCTGCTGAACATATCTGATGTAGGAAAACGCACATATAAGTGCGGACAGTATGGTGGCAGATGCTGAAAATAAGGTGATTTTTATCTGACTGTGTTTTTCTGTTTTTTCAATTGCACTGTAAAGGTCACGGCATGAACGGAATCTCTTTGCAGGGTTGTCTTCAACACATTTACGAATGATTTTTTTAACAGATACATCTGTTTTTATATCTTTTGAATTAAACGGAAAACGCTCGGAAGAAGGTCTGAGTTTTTTGTTTTCGTCATAGACAGGAAGCGGTTTCCTGCCTGTTGCCATATGATAAAGTGTCGCACCTATATTGAATATATCTGTTCTTCTGTCGAGGCGCTCAGCACGAAACTGTTCAGGAGCGGCATACTCAGGTGTGTACTGTACAGGAATACCGGATTCCATCTGAACAACAGCTCCGAAGTCAATCAGTTTAAGTGTACCTGAGCGTTTTTCTGTACCAAGACGCTTTGCGGAACCGGTATTGTTTATAATCATAATATTGTCCGGCTTCATATCACTGTAAATCTTTCCGTAGTCATGGATAAACTGCATGACAGAGCAGATTTCTTTTCCGTATTCGATTATCATGTTCTGTGAAAATGCACCGGATTTCAGAAGAGAATTCATGGATGCACCGTCTATATAGTCCATTACAATGTAAAGTGTGCTGTTGTTTTCAGTTCTCTGTATAATGTTTGGAAAAAAATTGTACTTGTCGTGCTCGTAAAGTTCCTTTATCAGTATTGATTCCTGTTTTGCGGATTCAGCCATTTCTTTGCAGCTTTTGGATATTTCCTTTACTGCACGGACGGCTCCGTTGGCTTCAAGATCTGTTGCTTTGTATACTACAGACAGTCCTCCGCGTCCAATGATATTCTCTATACGGTACCTGTTATTAAGAATGTAGCCTTGACTAAGCAATTTATATTCACGCCTTTTCGTTTAATTTTAATAGAACTGCAGATATGTTGTCGGTTTCATTTCTTCTGATACAGAGGTCTGCCAGTTCCCTAAGTCTTGCTTCCGGAGAAGCTGAGGAGTAAATTGAGGATATCTCGTCATTTTTTAGCTTTTTTCTGAATCCGTCCGAACAAATCACATACACAGCATCTCTTTCCGCACTGTCTATTCTGTAATCAAAGGAAATATTTTTTAGACCTGCTCCCATACACTTGGTAAGCTGATTCTGCCTTTCATCGCCTGAAGCCTCTTCTTCAGAAATGATGCCTTTTCTTATTTCGTCTGAAAGGACGGAATGGTCAGTGGTCAGAATTTCTGTTTTCTCGTCTGTAATTTTGTAGAGTCTGGTATCTCCGATATGTGCACATAAAAATTTTCCGAAGTGTTCGATATACAGCATACAGGTCATTGTCGTTCCGGAAAGACGTCCTGTTTCATCTGAATACAGGTTTATGATATCACTTGTTTCATGCAGCATGAGGTCGAGGTCTTTTCTTACAGTAAGTATTGTACTTTTGTTTTCTATGTGTTTACGGACGGAATTTTCGAACCATTCCGAAAGTCTTGTTATAACAAATGAGCTTGCGGTTTCGCCGTCGGAAAGTCCTCCGAGTCCGTCGCATACAGCCAGAAGAACTGCATTTTCGATGCCTGAAACAGCGTGCATGACACACAGACTGTCCTGATTTATACGTTTTATTGCACCTGCATCAGTGCAGTATGCGGTTATAATATCCATCTGTTTCTCCTGTTATTTTTTTATATGGAATCTGTATTCATGTTTTCCGGCTCTGAAGCAGCATCCTGAAAACAGTTCTGCTTTTTCACCCGGAGTGACGCATTCATCCTCTGCGTAAACAGTTTCTTCCGATGAAATACAGTACAGCGTTCCGGACTGAATATTTATTTTATCAATGACAAATGGTGGTTCCGTATCCGATCTGAAAGGATAGTTTTCTATAAAAAATATTGTTTTACCGGATTTGTCAGTGATATATGAATCATAGTCGGTTTCGGATGTGATTTGTTCATCTGTACAGGTGAGAGGAACAGTGCTGGAATTCTGATAATCTTCGCCTGTGCCTATTATACACGTCTGTCCTGCACGGGAATCCATATGGAACGTAAACCTGCTCCGGTAAAGACTGAACATGCATCCGTCATAAAGTTCTTCTCTTGTAATTCTCTTTTCTTTATCTCCGTCCGTTATAAATGTTCCGTTTGTGGAGTTCATGTCCTCAAGATAATATTTTCCGTTTTCAAAAATTATTGCTGCGGGAACTCCGGATATTTCAGGTGTACCTGACAGCGAAAGACCGTTTCCGTTCTGAACGGGGTTTCTTCCTATGATAAAAGGAAAGAACGGCATGCATATCACATTTTCATGCTGGTCCCTTAGATATGCTTCTGAAGCTCTGCAGGTTGGAACCGGAGCAGGAACTGTTCCGGAGCAGGTTACACTTTCTTCCGCAGGTACTGGTTTTCTGAATATTGATTTAATCATAGTTAGCAGATTCATTAACGTTTTTTCTCCTGATAAAAAATAAAATACTATAATATATTATAATGTTACAGCTTTCCATTTTCAATAGCATAATAAATTTACTGACTAAC
>CAMCOJ010000306.1 GCA_945876405.1 uncultured Ruminococcus sp. | reverse complement strand
AGATTTCTGCCTGTCTCGTGGGCTCGGAGATGTGTATAAGAGACAGGACGTGTGTGCCTCTATACCTTTGAACTTCTTGAACAGGTTGAGCTTGCATATGCAATCACTGTTCACAAAAGTCAGGGCAGTGAGTTCAATGTTGTTATTCTTCCGGTTCTCGGAGGGTTTGAAAAGCTTTATTACCGCAATCTTCTTTACACCGCTGTGACCAGAGCAAAGAAAATGCTCATTATAGTTGGCTCACAGACGAAGGTATTTCAGATGGTTGACAATGACCGGAAAACACTTCGCTATACCTGCCAGAGAGAGATGATAGAAAGCGAGATAAAAAATGAACACAGTATCCCGGTTTCTGACTGATCTTTTTTTCCCGAACAGATGTCCCTGCTGTGATGATTTTATCAGATGGGATAAGCTGATATGCAGCAGATGTCACAGTGAGATTGTCCCTGTGTATGAACGTGTCTGCAGAAAATGCGGCAAGGAAATATGCATATGCGCAGAAGAACTTTACTATGACATGGCTGCGGTTCCTATGAGATATGAAAACCGCGTCAGAGAAGGTGTTCTGTCTCTGAAAAGGGGAAACAACAAAAATTTTGGTGAGTATTCCGGAAAGATGATTGCGAATATTATTTCAGAGGATTTTTCAGAATATCATTTTGACTCTGTGGTACCTGTTCCCATGTCCGAGCAGTCACGGAGAAAACGAGGATACAATCAGGCTGAGATAATAGCTTCGGAGATTTCTGAAAAGCTCAGGATTCCGGTAGCGGATAATCTTCTTGTAAAGCAGGATACAGTTTCATCACAGCATTACCTGAACCGTACTGACAGAATGAAAAACATATCTGCTATAAAGCTGAAACACAGACTGAATCTTGCCGGACGAAATATAATACTGTGTGATGACGTTATTACAACCGGAAGTACAGTTAACAGGTGTGCACAGCTTCTCAAAGCTTCAGGTGCCGGTAAAATACTTCTTGCCGCAGCTGCAGAGTCAAAATTAAAATAATAAGGAGGGTGAGCTTTGTTTGGATATTGGGATAGATCTTGGTACAGCCAATATGGTTGTTACCATGAATGATGCAGGTGTCATACTAAGTGAACCCTCAGTTGTTGCATATCATAAGTATAAAAAGGAAGTTGTTGCTATCGGAAGAGATGCCTACAATATGATAGGAAGAACTCCTGATTATATAACTATTGTAAAACCCCTTGCAGGGGGCGTTATTACAGATGACGGTATGGCCGAAGTAATGATTAAGGCATTTATTCTTAAAGTTCTTGGCAATCAGCCGGTAAAGCCGCGGATCGCACTGTGTGTTCCTTCATTTATCACTGATATAGAAAGCCGTGCTGTTATAGAGGCTGCAGTAAGTGCGGGTTCAAGAAAGGTTTATCTTATCCAGGAACCTATCGCGGCACTGCTTGGAGCCGGTGTTGATATTTCAAAGCCGCGCGGAACCATGGTAGTTGATATCGGAGGAGGCACAACGGATATTGCTGTTGTATCACTTAACGGCATAGTAGTGTCCCATTCAGTAACAACAGCAGGAAACAAATTTGATCAGGCGATTCTAAAATATATATCAGCCAGACATAAACTCCTGATAGGAGAGAGAACAGCCGAGAATATTAAGAAAAAAATTACAAATGTATATAATCCGGGTGTAAAGAGAAAAATGAAAATAGGCGGTAAAAATTTCTTTACCGGTATGCCTCAGTCCATGGAGATAACTGAACTTGATGTTTATATCGCAATTGAGGAACATCTGTCCGATATAGTTGAGGCAATCCGCTGTGTTTTTGAACAGACACCGCCTGAACTGATAAAGGATATTTACGAAGACGGTATTGTTCTTACCGGGGGAGGAGCTCATCTCGGCAAACTCGATATGTATATCGGTGCTGAAACCGGTCTTAAGTGCAGAATAGCAAAGGATGCAGATTCATGCGTAGCTTTAGGTACATCCATGGTTTATGAAAAGATGGATAAACTCCTTGACGGTTTTGAACATATCAGGCTGTAATAAAGAAAATTATAATAATCAGAAAGGATCTGTACAATTATGAGTAACAAAGAAGAAATGATTCATCACCATCACGACACAATTAAGATAACGCTTGAAGATGACAGCGTTATGGAATGCAAAGTACTTACAGTTTTCGACTGTAACGACAAGGAATATCTTGCACTCGTTCCTGAACAGCCTGAAACAGAAGGAGATGTTTTCCTTTACGGCTTCATTGAACATGCAGAAAATGAAATTGAACTTATCAATATAGAAGACAAGCAGGAACTCAATGATGTTATCAACGCATTTGAAAAGTGGTGTGATGAGCAGGAGGATAACCTTATCCCTGTTGACATATATTCCGGTTTTCTCGGTGCCGGAAAGACAACTCTCATAAAGAAGATGATTGCTGAAGCATATGCCGGTGAAAAGGTTGTTCTTATCGAAAATGAATTTGGTGAGATAAGTATTGACGGCGGATTCCTTAAGGATGCAGGAATAGAAATCACAGAGATGAACTCCGGCTGCATCTGCTGCTCACTTGTAGGTGACTTCGGTGAATCACTCAGAAAAGTAGTTGCGGACTTCAGTCCTGACAGAATTATTATTGAGCCTTCAGGTGTAGGAAAGCTTTCAGATGTTATAAAGGCTGTTGAAGGTGTAGCTGAGGATACACCAATTGCTCTTAATGCCTATACAGCTGTTGTTGACGTTAAGAAGTATGCCAAGTACATCAAGCTCTTCGGTGAATTCTTCATAGATCAGATTCAGAGTGCCGGTCTTGTTGTACTCAGCCGTACAAAGGATATCAGCGAAGATGAACTTGAGAAGTGTACTGACGCTCTTAACGAAATAAATCCGAATGCACTTATCATTACAACGGACTGGGATGAGATAAACGGTAAGCAGATTCTCGATGTTATGGAGAGTGGTTTTGATCTTGCCTATGAAGATGAATATATCGAAGGCATCGGATATGAAGATGAGGAAGAATGCTGCTGCGGACATCATCATGATGATGAAGAACATGAACATCATCACCACCATCACCATGAGGACGGAGAAGAATGTTGCTGTGGGCACCATCACCACCATGCTGATGAAGTATTCTCAAGTATCGGCATAGAAACAGTAAGAAAGTTCGGCGAAGAAGAAATGAACAGCATTCTTGCCGGTCTTACTGATGAGGAAAAGTACGGTACGGTTCTCAGAGCCAAGGGTATTGTTCCTTCAGCAGAAGGAAAATGGATTCACTTTGACTATGTTCCTGATGAATATGAAGTACGTTTCGGAAGTGCAGATGTTACAGGTCACGTAGTAGTAATCGGTACAAATCTAAACGAAGATGAGCTCAGAAAGCTTTTTAAAAAATAATTAAGGGGCGATAAAACATGGAAGAAGCAACTCCTGTCTCTTATACACATCTGACGCTGCCGACGATACTCCTTGTGTA
>CAMCOJ010000305.1 GCA_945876405.1 uncultured Ruminococcus sp. | reverse complement strand
TGTCTCGTGGGCTCGGAGATGTGTATAAGAGACAGGGATATGGACTATAAGAAATATATCAATCTGCTTGAGCCTATATGTGACAAGCTGAGCATTGTCTCAAAAAGAGTGTGGCAAACAAAAATGCTTGATATGGTAATGCTTCGTGAAGTTCTTAAAAGCACAAATGAAATTATGCCCGAAATCACAAAAGCAAAGGAGGTGGCACAGTGCGTACAAGAGCGAGAAGAATCGCAGTTAGAGTAACTGAAGAGCAGTATAACAAAATATGCCGTTTGACAGACAGGAGTTTCTTCACAAAGGAGCAGGTACTGAGAGATATTATCCTCGGCTACCCGATTCAAGAAGACAGAAAGCCTGAATGTATGGAGTTTATTCTGAAGCTCCGTGGAATTGCATGTACCTTAAACAATCTTTTAAGAAACTACGGCTTATCAGTTTTACCAATCGGTAAGGAAATGAAGCAGACCGCTGATGCGGTTGAGTGTACAGAGAATCTAATTGAAGATTGTGTTTTTATAACAAGAAAGAAAAGGAGAATTAAATGAATAAAGAAGAAAATTTTATTAACACCCTGTTTGAGAAAACAGAAGAATCAGAGGCGGTAAAGCCTCAGACAAACGAAATCGTGCAGATGTCTGTTGGTAACATTGTTCCCAATTTTAAGAATCCGTACAAGTGCCGTGAGGAGGATATGAAGCCGTTGTAAGACAGTATCCGAGATAACGGCATTATACAGCCGCTAATGGTACGAAAGGACGATAAGGCAGATGTGTATGAAATCATATCGGGTCACAGAAGATACCTTGCAGCAACAAGACTTGAAATGACAGAGGTTCCGGTGGTAGTTTTAGATATTACAAAGGAAGAAGCAGACATCATTCTCGTTGACAGTAATCTGCACCGCGAGCATATTCTTCACTCGGAAAAAGCTTTCGCATACAAGATGAAAATGGATGCGATTAAAAGGCAAGGTAAACGTACAGATTTAACTTTGGACCAAGTCGGACCGAAGTTATCTGCGGATGAAATCTCTGACACTGACAGTGCATCTCAGGTGAAAAGATATATCCGTCTGACAAAGCTTATCCCTAAACTTCTTAATATGGTGGATGAGAACAAAATATCCTTCTCCGTCAGTGTTGAGCTTTCGTATCTCACCAAAACAGAGCAAACTGATTTGTTTAAATTTATTGAGGAAGAGCTTTGTACACCTTCACTTTCACAAGTACAGAAGCTGAAAAAGTTATCTCAGGAAGGCACACTTAACGCAGAGGAAATATCTTCCATTATGAAACAACCCAAACCCAATCAGATGCTTACAGTTAAAATCCCCGATGATAAAATCAGTAAATATTTAAAGTCTACGGCTACCGTAAAAGAAAAGGAGGATTTCCTTGCAAAGGCTGTTGAGTATTATGGTAAGCATCTTATGAAGCAGAAAGACAGAGGTGCGAGATAATGAAAAAGCTTAAGGATTTTTATGGACTTGCTTCTGATAGTGAATATGTAGTTGACGGTGTCCTTTACAAGGTTTCTTCCAAGTTTGCACCTGTTAATATCTGTAAGATTGAAAACACCATAAGTGACAAAGTACAAAATATGTTGGCAGTGATTTTGCACATTTGACAAATGCCGATGATAGAAATACAATGAATGCAGAATATATATGTTTGACTGCCGGGAAGGAGGACTAATGCAGTCTAATGCAAATATCGGAATTACTGCTATCTACTGCCGTTTATCGAGAGATGACGGTACGGAGACAGAGAGTAATTCAATCGGCAACCAAAAGAAAATGCTGACACAAAAGGCAAAGGAATTAGGTTTATCAAATACCAAGTATTATGTTGATGACGGTTATACAGGCACGAACTTCAATAGACCTGCTTTTCAGGAGCTTCTTGACGATATTGAAATGGGATATATCTCAGTTGTTATTGTTAAAGACCTTTCCCGATTAGGACGAGATTATGTCTCGGTTGGTCATTACACAGATAACTATTTCCCTGAGCATAATGTAAGGTTTATCGCTGTTAATGATATGGTTGACAGTGATGAGGGCGAAAATGAAATCGCACCATTCAAGAATGTTATGAATGAAATGTATGCGAGAGATATCAGCCGTAAGGTAAGAAGTGCTCATCGTATTCGCGGAAATATGGGAGAACCGTTATCTCAACCGCCTTACGGATATATGAAAAGTCCTGAGAACAAGAAAAAGTGGATAATTGATACCGAAGCGGCTGAGGTAGTCAGGGACATTTACAGAATGTGTCTTGAGGGTATGGGTAACGAAGCAATTGCAGGAGAATTACAGAGGCGAGAGATTTTTATCCCAATGGCATATTGGCAAAGCAAAGGCTTGAACCGTGGTGGTAAGAAAACTCAACCTAATCCTTACAAGTGGTGCAAGACTACTGTTCAGAAAATCCTCTGTCAACAGGAATGCTGTGGTGATGTTATCAACTTCAAGACCTATTCCAAAAACTTCAAGAACAAAACCCGTATTGATAATCCCGTGGAGAATTGGAAAATCTTCAGGGATGTTCACGAACCAATCATTGACCGTGATACTTGGGACACGGTACAGAAGCACACTGCTCAAGCAAAACGCAGAGCACCCAAGAAAGAAAATGCAAGAAAGCATATCTTTAGTGGTCTCATTCGCTGTGCAGATTGCGGGAGCAATATGAGTTATCATACCAATACCGTAAACAAGGATATTCACTATTTCAGTTGCAGTAATTATGTAAAGGATACCCGTGGTACCTGCCAGACTCGACACTATATCCGTGCAGATGCTCTTGAACAGATAGTAATCCTTGAGCTGAAACGCCTTGCAATAATGCTTCAACAGGATGAAAAACTTCTTGCAGAAATCCTTGAAAAGAAGACCAATAAGGATTTCTATGATGAGAAGAAACACCTTGAGGAGCAATTGCAGAAAGCTATAGTCCGTCAACAGACAGTTGCTTATCTTTATGAGAAACTGTATGAGGACAATGCAACAGGTAAGGTTACGGATGAATGGTTTACCCATATGTCTCATAAGTACGAGGTTGAACGAGCGGAACTGAAAGTCAAGATATTTAACCTAAGAGAAAAGGTTGCAAATATGCAAACAGTTCAGCACAGCAAGGATATGTTTATCGGTGCAGTACGAAAGTTTTTGGATATGGATACAATCACAGCGCCACTCATTCACGAGCTCATTGACCACATTGATGTTTATGAGGCAGAGGGTAAGGGTAAAAACAAGACACAGCGAGTTGTGATTCACTACAACTTCGTAGGTTATCTTGAAATACCTGAAAATGATGAGCCTTGTTTCACAGCAGATACCCGTCAGGGAGTAGCAATAGGTTATATCTCAAAACCTACAGAAAAGTCAGCATAACAAAAAAGTCGCACTCCGAAAGGAATGCGACGATACATAAAAACTAATAAATTAAATACAAAACTCTATTTTAAGCAAAAAAATTGAGTATTCACAGGTCAAATCCCTTATGAAT
>CAMCOJ010000304.1 GCA_945876405.1 uncultured Ruminococcus sp. | reverse complement strand
TTTTTTATGCTTCTGCGGATGTTAGTAATCACGTCAAAATCAAGACCTGTAGACTTTTCGCCTGCAAGAGCTTCACCGCTGAGCTTTATAAGTATACGATTATATTTTCTGTTCATTAAAAGCACCTCACATAAAATTTCATACTCTTCTTATTTTACACTAAATTTCTTCATATGTAAATACTTTATGTAATTTTTTTATCTTAATTAAGCAGTTTTTTTATTGTTATGCCCATCTCTTAGTTTTTTCACACAATTTTCAATTGACTTTTTTGTATAAACAGGATATAATAAAAATCGAATGTTGTGTGACAATTTCATTTTTCACACATATAAACTCAAAAATATAAACAAGGAGAAATAATTCATGAAAAAAATTTTTGCTTTTTTAGCCGCCGCAGCTATGATGAGTGTTATGATGACAGGATGCGGTAATCCGAAAGAATCAGATACTACTACAACAATTGATTCTTCTCTTGCACAGACAGAAGAAAACAGCGCACCGGAGGCTGATATCAATGAAGAAAACAGCACAGAGGAAAAATCACCTTCTGCAGAAGTAACTGACAACAGAACATTTATAATTACCCTTGATGCTGAAAACGCACCTATTACATGCGAAAATTTTGAAAAACTTGTTTCAGAAGGCTTTTATAACGGTCTTACATTTCACAGAGTTGTGGACAACTTCATGGCACAGGGCGGAGACCCGGCTGGAAACGGTACAGGCGGAAGTGATCAGAATATAAAAGGTGAATTCTCAGTCAATGGTGTGGATAATAAACTTTCTCATAAACGTGGCGTAGTATCCATGGCCAGAAGCACGGACTATGATAGTGCATCAAGTCAGTTTTTCATCTGTTACACTGATGACTGCGTTTTTCTCGACGGGCAGTATGCTGCATTCGGCAAAGTAACAGAAGGTATGGAAGTTATAGACGCATTCCTTTCTGTACCACGCTCCATGGGTGGTGACGGTGCAGTTTCTTCACCTAATTCACCTATTCAGATTCATGAAGCAGTAATGATTGACCCGGATGAAAACGGAAACCACAGAGTTCAGTTCACAATGAAAGAGTTCTTAAAATAAATTATTCAGGTCTGCCAGTGTGCAGACCTTTTTATTTCATAAAAAAATAAACAGGCACAGAACACTGCACCTGTTTATTAGTAATCTGCATTACTTCTTGAGTTCATCCATACACTTCTGGCAGATACTCTTGCCCTTGAAATCAAGGAGATCTTCATTATCGCCACAGAGAACACATGTTGACTTGAACTTCTTAAGAATAATTGCATCCTGGTCTACATAAATCTCGACGCTCTCTCTGTCGTTAAGACCAAGAGTTCTTCTAAGTTCCTTTGGTAATACGATTCTTCCAAGTTCGTCTATCTTTCTTACAATTCCTGTTGATTTCATTATAAAATCCTCCTGAATAATTCTTAGTATATCTATATTATAATGCATTTGTTGGAAAATGTCAATATTTACAGATATAAAAAATTAACTAAAATTTTCCCTGTTAAATTTGTAGAAAAATACCTATAAAGAAATATCTTTCTTTAATGCTTTTCTTAATTCAGAAAGCAAAAGTTCCGCTTTAATCGGTTTGGAGATATGACCGTTCATTCCCGCATCAAAAGCATTTTTTCTGTCCTCTTCAAATGCATTTGCAGTAACCGCAATCACAGGAACAGAAGATTTCTTAATATTGTCCATTGACCTGATTTTTCTTGCAGCTTCATAACCGTTCATATTTGGCATCTGGATATCCATCAGAACAAGATTATAATAATCATCAGGAGCTTTCTCAAGCATATCGCAACACTCCAGTCCGTCTCTGGCATGTTCAACTGCAAAACCAGCTTCTTCAAGTATAGTTATGCTTATCTCGGCATTAAGTTCGTTATCTTCAGCAAGAAGAATCCTCAAACCTGCAACAGAAAAATCTTCCGAAGCATCTGTATTATCACGAATTTGCGGTAAATCACAGCATACAATACGGTGTGACAGCTCAACTGTAAACTTAGTTCCTCTACCCAGCTTACTGTCAACTTCAATTTTTCCGTTCATTATTTCCACAAGTTTTTTTACTATTGGCATTCCAAGTCCTGTACCTGCAACCCTGCTCTCTGTGCTTGTATGTTCACGTTCAAAATCTTCAAAAAGATGTGGCAGAAAATCTGCAGACATGCCAATGCCATTGTCCGTTACAGTAGTCCTGTACAAAGCCTGACCAATACTTTCAGACGGCAGTTCTTTTATTTCTGCTGTAATTTTCCCTCCTGCCGGAGTATACTTTACTGCGTTGCTGATAATATTAATAAAAATTTCCTTTACCTTAGTTTCGTCAATCATAATATCAGTATGCTCAACATCAATTATGGTGGTAAATTCAATATTTTTTTCTTCAATCTGTGTCTCAAATACAGAATAAACCATTGAACAGAATTCATTAATATTCCAGCTTGTTTCGTTAAGTGTCATTTTTCCGCTTTCAATTCTTGCCATTTCAAGAACATTATTGATAAGAGAAAGCAGAAAATCGCTTGAATCTTTTATTTTATTTATATAACTCTCTGCCTTCTCCCTCTCATCCAGGTGTTTCAGAAGCAGGTCTGTAAATCCGATGATAGCATTCATTGGTGTTCGTATATCATGTGACATGTTAAACAAAAAGGCGGATTTGGCATTATTTGCTGTTTCGGCCATCTCAAGAGCATCTTCAAGAAGTTTTTTCTGAGATTTTTCTTTCTGCATTATTTCATTTATATCCTTAAATCCGGCAATAACATAATCTGTATCAGGTATAAGAACAAATCTGAACTGAAAATACATTGTTTCCTTGCTTTTCATTACACGATATGTTCCGGTATACTGCTTTCTTACGGAAAGTTCTCCTGTAACATTTTTGAGATTAAGAGATTCAGCAAGTGCATCGGCATCTCCCGGATGTACACAGACACTAATATATTTTTCACATATCTCCTTATACACAAAAGATTTTTTTCTGTTTCCCGAACCAACCGAAACATCACCTTCAAATTTTAATGCTTCAGCGATTCCGGTCTTTGTATTTACAACGAATATACTTATATAATCCTGATCAAGTGCATTAATAATCTTCAGGTGTTCTTCAGTTTCAGATAAAATTCTTCTGTTTTTTATATTTTCTCTTATTATCAGGAACACAATTCCTCCCACAACAACTACAAAAATCAAAGTAATGGTAAGATAATATTTCCTGACAAAATCAAGAAACGAATATGATAAGTCTGAATCAACATAACTGTACATAACATTGGATATGTACGTTTTATCAAGAGATCCAATTCCGATATTGAGAATATCTCTTAACTCTTCGTCTTTTGTACCGATACAGTATGAAATATCAGCATCAACAGGCACAAGTTTAAACTCCGAAAAATCAAACTTTGCAAAGAGCGGATTAAGACGAACATTTGTAATTATTGTACATGTGGCCTTCCCGTTCTGTACTGCTCCTGTCTCTTATACACATCTGACGCTGCCGACGATACTCCTTGT
>CAMCOJ010000303.1 GCA_945876405.1 uncultured Ruminococcus sp. | reverse complement strand
AATTAATACGAACGGTTTACAATGCTCATGATGAAATAAAAAAACTGCTGAAACTTGGGGATACTCGGGCAGCGTCAGGTTTGATTGCAGATTGTCAGGAGTCGTTACTGAATATAGGAGAAGTGATAATTCAATCTGAAGGAGAACAGTTTGTTACTATTGGTTTAGTAGAGGATTACTGCCGAGAAATTTTTAATGTTTATAATTCAGTTAGTGATATTACTGATTTTGAGTCTGTAAGAAAAACACTTAACAGAATGCTTACTGATATAAAAAAGAGCATTGACAGAGATGTAGTTGAAAGAAAAGAAATTGTATTTATGCCGTATAAGGCATCCATGTGGGATTCGCTTGAAAGCGTATGGAAGGCTGCTGATGCAGATCCGGAATGTGATGCTTATGTTGTTCCGATACCTTACTATGACAGGAATCCGGATCATTCGTTTGGCGAGTTTCATTATGAAGGCGGGGAGTATCCGGATTATGTGCCTGTGACTCATTATAATAATTATGATATTAGTAAGAGAAGGCCGGATGTGATTTATATTCATAATCCTTATGATGATTGTAATTATGTTACTAGTGTGGATCCGAGGTTTTATTCGTTTAATTTAAAGAAATATACAGATACGCTTGTTTATATCCCGTATTTTTCAACTGCAGGTGGAATGAGCGAAGGACAGAGAAGTTGTTCAGCATATTATCACGCTGATTATATAGTGATTCAGTCAGAAAAGTATCGTGATTATTATGATGACAAATTACCTGATAAAAAGTTTCTGGCTTTTGGTTCGCCGAAGTTTGACAGCATCATAAATAAGTGCAAAAATCCACCGTCCGCTCCGGAAAACTGGAAAGATAAAATGTCAGGGAAAAGGGTGTATTTCTATAATACCAGTATTGGTGGTATGCTTGCAGATACTGAAGTGTTCCTGAAGAAGATGAAGTATGTTTTCGATACATTTTCAGGCAGAGACGACGCCTGTCTTTTGTGGAGACCTCATCCGTTACTTGAATCTACTTTTGAATCGATGAGATCTGAGTATATTCAGGAATATATTAATCTTAGAGATAGTTTTATAAAAAATGATGTTGGTATATATGATCAGACACCGGATATAACCACTACAATTTCACTATGTGATGCATATGTGGGGGATTCAGGGACTTCTGTAACTTCGTTATTTGGGATTGCAGGCAAACCGTTGTTCATTCTTAATAACAACATAGATTCTCTTCCGGAAGATTCTGACTGGCGCGGAGAGTATATAAGATGCATAAATGACCAGTGGGCAATTTCGCCTAATAATTGCTTATACTATTCTCCTGAAAGAAATTTTAAGTATAAGTTTTTATGTGAATTGTCTAATTACACCGGAGGATGGTATTATTCAGGTTGCATAAGTGCAGGAGAGTTTTCATATGTAATTCCCGGAAATGCTCGTAGTATAGTTAAGGTTAATGACAAGGGTATAATAAAATGCATTCAGCTAAAACAAGGTAATGAAAATTCAGGAGCATTCGCAGGTGCGGTTGTTTGCGGGAAAATAATATATATACTCCCTAATTATTATCCATGGATTGTAAGGCTTGATACTGAAACCGATGAATTAGAGTATATCAGTGACAATTCTGACTTTATTATTCGTGAAGTGAATGGCGCTCGTATGCGTGGTGGCGCTGCATATATGAACGGAAAAATGTATATCGCTTCAGCATCTGACGATAGTATGCTCATTGTTGATGTTAAAAGTGGCAGGCAGGATATTATCAGTCTTAACGTATCCGGTTACGAAGGCTGCATTGGTATTTATCCGGATAAAGACAGGTTGTGGTTATTGCCGACAGCAGGTCGTAATGTCATTTGCTGGAATCCGGATGAAAATTCAATCAGGATTTACAGTGATTTTCCGGATGATTTTATCTGTGTAAATGCACTGTATAAATATAAGTGTTATGAAAGACCTTTTTCAGATGCAACACGCAGCGGAGATTACATATATTTTTCTCCTTATTGGGCAAATATGTTTATAAGGATAAATACTGTTACAGATAAGATAGAAAAATGGATTCCGTCAGTTGAGTTTCCTGAGAATATAAAGAATGGATATTATTATAATACTTTAAAAAGTGTATTTATTTATCCGTCCCTTCTGAGTCCGGTCACAGATAAGTTATTTTCGTTTTATGACAATAAACTTTATTCAGTAAATTTTGAAAAAAATATTTTCAATGAGCTGGAGATAGGATTTAATAAGGATGAGTTGATATCACATGAAAGAGGATTTGAAGTGGATTCTCCGTGGCTTCAGTATTGCTGCAAAGAAAGTGCGTTCAACACATTAGAAGATTTTATTGATGATAATATTACCGGTCAGCAATTTGATAAAAGCAAACAATTAAATAGTTTCCGTTTGATATCGGCTGACTATGAGGGGAATTGTGGGAACAAGGTGCATGAGTATATTAAAAGAGAAATAAACATTTCAGGAGGACAGACTGTGTGACCAAAGTAATTACATACGGAACCTTTGATCTTTTTCATGAAGGCCATTATCGTCTTTTAAAACGTGCGAAAGCTTTGGGAGATTATCTTATTGTAGGAGTTACTACTGAAGAGTATGACCGTCACAGGGGAAAATTAAATGTTATTGATTCACTGGCTTCAAGAATAGAAAATGTGAGGAAGTCCGGGTTTGCTGATGAGATTATTGTCGAGGAAACACCGGGACAGAAAGTTAGAGATGTACAGAAATATCATGTTGATATTTTTACTGTAGGTTCAGACTGGGTTGGAGCTTTTGACTATATGAAGGATTATTGCGATGTCGTATATCTTGAAAGAACAAAAAATATTTCAAGTACGATGCTGCGTATAAAAAACAAGCATATTCAGCGTATGGGGATGATCGGAACAGGTCGTATTGCCAAAAGATTTATTCCGGAGTCCAAGTGTGTAAGTGGTATAGATGTATGCTGTGTTTATAATCCTAATATTGAAAGTGCGTCACGTTTTGCGGTTGAGAATCAGATAGATTACTATAATGACATTGAAGAATTTTACAGAAATGTTGATTCGGTTTATGTTGCTTCACCACATGGCACTCATTATGATTACATAAAAAAGTCACTTGAACACGGAAAGCATGTTCTGTGTGAAAAACCAATGGTTTTAAGTAAAAATCAGGCTGAAGAGCTTTTTCGGATTGCCAGAGAAAGAAAGTTAATTCTTTTTGAAGGTATAAAGACAGCATACTGTCCTGGATTTAATAAGCTCCTTGGAATAGCACGCAGCGGAGTTATCGGAAGTATCAGAAGTGTTGAAGCGTGTTTTACCAAACTTGAGAGTTTTGATAGCAGAGAGCTTACAGATATAGAATTTGGAGGAAGCTTTACTGAACTTGGAAGTTACACGTTGCTCCCAATAATAAAATTTTTTGGTACTGATTTTGAGAAGGTTACATTTGATACCATAAAAGCGGATAACGGTCTTGATATTCTGACAAAAGCTCATTTTAATTTCATAAATGGTCTGGGAACAGCAACCTGCGGTCTGGGTG
>CAMCOJ010000302.1 GCA_945876405.1 uncultured Ruminococcus sp. | reverse complement strand
GTCGAGAGACAAGGTGTCAAAAGCATACAGTCTCAGTCTTACGGTAGAGGCAAACAGAACATACAGTGTTACCGCAGAGGAAAACAGAGATATAAAGCGTGTTGCGGTTAAGAGAGGACAGGAAGTTAAGGAAGGACAGACTCTCTTTTTCCTTGAGGAATTAAGTGAAAGCGAAGAGGCAAAGCAGCTTCAGGAACAGATTGACCTTCAGAAAAATGAATATGAAAAGGCTCTTATAAAAGCTTCTGCAGACTATTTTGAGTTTAATCTTGCAGTTTCACAGGCGAGAGACAGACTCAATCAGGCTATTGAGGCGAAGAACAATGCACCTTCCGCACCGTCACAGAACCCTGTAAATCCTTCAGAAATCTCTTCACTTAAGCATAAAAGAAATGTTCTTGCGTCAGACCTTGAATATCTCTCAGCCGGTCAGTACAATTCACTCAGTGCAGACAGATACAGTCAGATTTCAGCTGAAGTGGAAGCATTCCGCAAGGCTGAAGGTGAATACAACACTGCTGACGCAGAATGTCAGAAGTATCTTGCCGTAATTCAGGCGGCTGGTGCTGAAAACGGAACAAAGACACTTGAAAGAAAGCTCGAAGGACTTAAGCTCCAGCTTTCACAGAAAAATACAGAACTGGCGGCTGCAACAGATGAAACACTGAAGGCGGCACTTACAAAGGAAATAGAAACTCTTAAGAATGAAGTCAAGTACGCCGAAGAAGATCTCAATGAAGTAAATACAGCAATAGCATCACTTGAAAAAGCAAATTCTGACAAGGAACTCAAACTTTCTGCAAAAACAGAAGCAGAAAAAGCTCTTGGCAAAAAAGTATCCGATGTTACAAATGAAATCAATTCGGAAATAATAACAGTTGATGCACAGCTCGAATCCATTCAGTCCGGCGGAATATCAGAAGGTACTGCAGGTGAAACTGTTGACTACGATGCAGCAATAAGAGCAGCTCAGTATGAACTTGATTCCGCAGTACATGCACTTGAAGCACAGATGGAAAATGACAGGGTAACAGATGCCCAGACACAGCTCGATCTTGAAGCACAGAAGAAAAAGATTGAGGATTTGGAGGCAGATATGGAAAAACTGCTTTCAAAACAGTCTACTAAGGAAATTGTATCACCTGTTGAAGGTGTTGTTGAAGAGATAAAATTTTCTTCAGGTCAGAGTTTTATGGAAAACGATGAACTTATGATAATCAACATATCCGATGACGGATTTACAGCATCGGCAACGGTAACTTCCGAACAGGCAAAGTCACTGACAAAGGGCAGGGAAGCAAAGGTAAAAAACAATGACGACAGAATTACAGTTACAGTAAAGAACATTACCAAGGACAAAAATGACTCATCGAAGTTCAGCGTTACATTTACTGTTTCCGGTGACGTTGTAGCCGGTCAGAACCTCACTGTAGAGCTGGGAGATTCATCTTCTGCCTTTGACAGAGTTGTTCCGCGAAATGCCGTAAAGAAGGATTCTTCAGGAAGCTTTGTTTATGTTGTAAAATCAAAAAGCACTCCGCTTGGCAACAGATATATCGTCGAAAAGGTGCCGGTTACAGTTATAGCTGAAGATGATACACAGTGTGCTGTATCAGGTGAATTCGGTGATTCAGCTGACTACATTATAACTGCTTCATCAAAACCGTTCAATGCCGGAGATCAGGTAAGACTTTCCCAGGAGTAATGCCATGAAGTATAAAAAGAAGCTTACAGGAACTGCGATAGCTTCAGCGGTCCTGATTGCTGTATCATTTGCCATGTCCGGCCTTTCCAGAAGCCTTGAATCGCAGAACATGGCTGAACGCTGGCAGGCAGGCAGCCTGAAATATGCACAGGTTTCCGTTTTTTATCCACAGAGCAGCACTCCGTATAAGGAAACTGAAACGGAGAACATAGGAAAGTTTATTGACGACAGGATAAAAGCCGAATCCTTCAAACCGGAAAATGAAGGGGCAGAAATCTGGACTGACGCCTGGTCATCGGTTATGACGCCCTCAGCTGTATCAGTGTACAATCCGGAAAGCGGAAGGACCGATGAATGTGCATCGAAAATCAATATTGCAGGAATAGGCGGGGATTTTTTCAGTTTTCATCCTCTGAACCTTGTTTCCGGAAACTATATATATGAAACTGAACTAAGAAACGACCGTGCTGTTCTTGATGAAAAATCTGCCTGGGCTATATTCAGTTCGACTGATGTAACCGGGATGACATTCAGAATAAACGGTAAAGAATTTGAAGTAGCAGGTGTGGTAAGATCTGAGGAAGACAAATCATCTCAGAAATCATATCCGGAAGAACCTGTTATATATATTCATTATGAAGCACTTGAGGAAACGGGACTTGATGATGCACTGCTGTGCTATGAGAGTGTAATTCCTGATCCTGTTGACAATTTTGCAGCAAATGTTATAAAGGAGTATTTTGGCATAAGCACTATGACAGAGCCTGTGGACGGTAAGGATCCCGTAAAGTCTCTGCCCGTTGTTATAACTGAAAATTCTTCAAGATATTCACTTTTGTCTCTTTTTAAAGGACTGAAGAATTTTGACTCACAGTTTATTTCAGACAGAAGCATAGCTTATCCGTACTGGGAAAATGCAGCCCGTATTACAGGAGTACAGATGGAAATTCTGTTTTTCATTGGTCTGATACTTTCAGCATATATACTTGTTATGGTGGCTGTTATGGTGTCAGGACTTTATCTGAACAGAAAATGGCACCTGAAAGACCATATCGAAAATCTTATGTACAAATACACCTATAAGAAAAAATCTTCCGACTATATCAGTGTTGATGAAAATGAATCTGATACAGAAAGCAGGTTTGACTGATGTGATTTTTTTTAAGAAAGGAACAAAACTATGAAGAACACAAAATTTATCAGAAGAGCATTAAGCTCATTTCTCGCAGCGGCAATGGTTATGAGCCTTGCTTCATGCAATTCAAAGCTTCCGGGAGGAAAGGAAGAAGTCTCAAATACAAATCAGCCTCACAAGATAGTAAACTACTTTACTCCTTCATCATTTGAAAAGCCTGCAGACCTTGGTTACATTCAGAATATACTTACTGTCAATGACAGGATATATCTCTACGGGGATAAAAATTCAGATTCGGCAACCGTTATCTCAAAGATTTTTGACCCTGCATCAGGTGAGTTTAAGGATGTAAATCTGGAGGCTGTGGATTCAGACTATATTTCAAGATCAGCCCTTATTGATGATTCTCTTGTGGTAGTTTATAATGACAAAACGGATTATTCAAGTAAGATTGCTGTTATCGATATTGCTTCAGGTTCTGTTAAAGCAAAGCAGGATCTTGATATGAATTCATATCCTCTGAGCATGAAAAAGGACAGCGAGGGCAATCTTCGTATAGTAATGGAGTCCTGGGGAATGTCCGGTCAGAAAATATCAGTAAAGACACTGGATATCAGCACCCTTGAGGAAAAGTCAGCAATGGACTATTCTGAAATTCTCGGACTTTCTGACAACGAATCCTGTCTCTTATACACATCTGACGCTGCCGACGATACTCCTTGTGTA
>CAMCOJ010000301.1 GCA_945876405.1 uncultured Ruminococcus sp. | reverse complement strand
GTATAAGAGACAGGTTCCGGATACTCTTGTTCTTGATATTAACAGCTGCAGAATATTTCTTGATATACTTCATCAGAATTATCACAAGCCAGTAGTCTGTGTTGACTTTGATGACAGTGGATTTGAAGAAATCAACACCGATGACACAATCGGTATGAAAATACTTACAGACCATTTTGCAGACGAACACAAGGTAAAGGATATCATATATGTTTCAGGACCTCTTGATCACCCTCATTCCCGCATGAGACTCAAAGGTTTTAAAAACTCAATGGAGGCACACGGATACGATTTTGATATGTCTTCAGTCTATGAAGGTGACTTCTGGTACAGCACAGGTGAAAACTTCTATTCATGGTTAACGTCCTCAGGAAGAAATAACCCTGAAGCTGTTATATGTGCTAATGAACCAATGGCACTCAGTATTATTGCCGCATTCGAAAAGCAGGGATTCCGTATTCCAGACGATATTTATGTTGCCGGATTTGATGCTGATGATGATGAGATATATAACAAAGACATTCTTACTTCCTATTACCGCGATACATATTCAACCGGACACAGAGCAGCAATAAAAATCTGTTCTCTTCTTGGTACAGACACTCCGGTTTCATATGAACTGAGAACTCAGTCCTCAATCTGTATAGGAAAAACCTGCGGATGCAAATTAAAACACACTAACGCCGATGCTTATACCAATATAGGCATAGCAAGCGAAAATCAGTTTCACAGCCTCCGTTCGGATTTTAATTTCATGCTTGAAGATCTTATTTTCAGACGTGATATAGAAGATTTTATGTGGTCAATAAACTGGTATGTAAATGAAGTAAATAATTTTGACAGATTTACTATCTGCCTTAATGACAATATTTTCAGTCAGGATTCTCAGATAAACCGGACAAACTATTCTGAAAAAATGATTATTGCATTTGACAAGGATAACTCAGATCCGATACCAAAAGTAGGTCTTGAAAACAGATTTGAAACCACAGAGATGATTCCGGCATTAAACGAAAAAAGAAGTGTTCCTTCTGTTTTTTACTTTACTCCTTTCCACTGTTATGAGAGATGTTTCGGATACATGGTTTCTGAATACCGCAATAAACCGATGTCCGTTCACAGCGATTTCAGACTATGGCGAAGACATGTAAATGTTTCCTTCGAATCTCTCAGAAGATACATGGAAATGCAGAATACCATAGACAGCAACAACAGACTGAATGACGAGATGAAAAGGACACAGGAAGAACTCATACTTGCTTTCGCTGAAATAACCGAATCAAAATCAGGACAAACAGGTCAGCATGTTAAGCGTGTATCAGAGTACAGCAAAGTACTGGGTGAAGCTCTCGGACTTTCAGCTGAAGAAACTGAGATACTCCGTACAGCATCCATGATGCATGATATAGGCAAACTTACTATTTCCTCTGATATTCTTGAGAAACCCGGAAAACTGACTGACGAGGAGTTCAAAATTATAAAAACCCATGTTACTGCAGGTGAACGTCTGCTCCATAAGTCACCGGGGAGGATAATGTCAGCAGCAAGACTTATTGCACTTGAGCATCACGAAAAATGGAACGGAACCGGATACCTGAAAAAGAGCAAAAATGACATCGACTTTTACAGTCGTATAGTAGCTGTAGCCGATGTATATGATGCCCTTGTCAGCAAGCGTTCCTATAAAGATGCGTTTTCAGAAAGAAGAGCATATGATATCATAGTATCTGAAAAAGGAAGTCACTTTGATCCGGATGTAGTTGATGCATTTATCCGCAGCTATGACAAAATTCTCGATGTACTTAAAAGTCATCCGGACTGTCAGTAACAGATACAGAATAAAACAAACTATATCAGGGATACAGTATACGCTTTTAGCGAATATTGGTATCCCCTTTTTACTTGAAAAAAAAATTTTTTTATGGTATAATTTCTGAAGTTACTGAAAACACAAATAAAAGGATGTTTATATGAATATTAACAAAATAAAGATAGCCGCATGCTGTGCTGCATTTATAATAGCTGCACAGTCAGCCCCTTTCGGAGTTGTCTCTCCGGTAAAAGCTGAACTTACAGTAAAGGAACTTGAACAGCAGAAAGCAGAAAACAATCTGAAAATATCTGAACTTCAGAAGGAAATTGAAAAGGCAAAAGCCGAGTACGAAAATATAGTATCTGACGAAAACGCAAAAATTGAATATCAGGATATACTGAGTGAAAAAATTATTCTTCAGAATCAGAATATAAGCATGGTCGTTGAACAGATAAATCAGATTGATGCTGATATTCAGGATAATCTTGCTGACATAAACAATACAGAAGATCAGATTAAAAATCAGAATATGATGATTGATGCAAACCTCGAGCTTTACAAGCAGAGACTCCGTGCTTCATATATGTCAGATGGTGACAACATCTCTGCCGTTCTTGCGGGCTCAACCAGTTTCCTTGACCTCCTTTCAAAGCTTGAAATTGTAACCAAGGTTGCAGAACATGATAACAATCTGATTAATGACCTGAATGATCAGCTTCAGACGCTAAAAAAACTTAATGAAGAACTGAGCCATAAACAGGAAGAACTGAGTGTAAATCTTGAAGACGCAACAACAAGAAAGAATGAATTAAATGAAAAACTTGATGAACTTAACTCCGACTATGACTATACACAGAGCGAGATAGAACGTCTCCAGTCTGAGAAAGAAGAAACCCAGCACAGTATCGAAGAGACAAATGAAATCATTGAGGAGAAGAAAAAAGAACAGGAAAAAGTTGATGCAGCCATAGCAGAGGTACTTGAGAAGATTAGACAGGAATCAATAGCTGAATCAAAAAGAGTTTCCGAATCTGTAGCACAGTCCATTGCAGAATCCCAGAGAATTGAATCGGAAAAAGCCGAGCAAAACAAACCTGTTACTCAGCCTCCTGTTCAACAGCAACAGCCTGTAACCCAGCCTCCCCAGGAAAATAATACCCCTCCCGTTACAGTTGCACCAGAACCAGAACCCGCCCCTGAAGTACAGGATTCATCACTTATGTACTGGCCTGTTCCGGGCTTCACAAGACTTTCAAGCGACTTCTGGGACGGACGAAATCACGGAGCTATTGATGTCCAGGGACATCCGGGAACCAACGGTTATGTCGAAATCAACGGTGCAAAAGTATATGCATGTGATGACGGCATAGTGGCTGCAGCAGTAAGCACATGTACACATCAGTGGTGCAGATGCGGTGGCGGATACGGCAACTACGTTGCTATCCAGCACAGCGATGCAGTATATTCTACATACTATGCTCACCTTCAGTCTGTATTTGTCTCAGCGGGACAGTACGTTAAAAAAGGCCAGCTTATTGGTCTTGTAGGCAACACCGGACAGTCCTCAGGTCCTCATCTTCACTTTGAAGTGCGTAAAAACGGTGTAAAAACCGACCCTATGAGTTACAATTATCAGAATCAGTATTAAAAATAAAATCCTGTATAACCAGTCATATTGGTATACAGGATTTTTTGTATGACTATATTCTTACCAATAGAGTAGGGGGAGGAAAATTTCCTCGCCCCTCTCATTGCACCGTACGTAC
>CAMCOJ010000300.1 GCA_945876405.1 uncultured Ruminococcus sp. | reverse complement strand
ATAAACAATACTTTTTCTTCTCCCCTTCAGATCGTAGCTGTACTCTGTACGTTCTGTATCTTCTTCTCCATCGGTAATATCCGTTGAATATACGTATTTCAGTCTTCCGAATTCATCATATACATTTGAAGAGCTTTCTCCGTTTTCATATCGGGATATTTCACACAGCAGATTATCAGCTGTAAATACGTCATATATATACTCGCTTGTGACACTGTCTGTTGCTTCTTTTTTCGTCACTCTTCCCAGTTCATCATACTCTCTTGAAATTACATTTTCCTTACCGTTTTCATTAACTACGGATTTCAGTACATTTCCGTTTTTATCATAAGTATAAGTTCTGGTTATAACTACCTTTCCGTCAGTTTTTACTTCTTCCTTTGCTGTCAGTCCCTGTGGTGTGTAAGTGTATGTTGTTTCATTTCCTGCCGGATCAATGGACTTTTCAGGATTTCCGTCACTGTTATAATAGAATTTTTCTGTCCTGCCGCCTGAATTTGTTTCTTTTATACTGCCGGATGCAGTGTACTGATAAGTTATGTGATTTTTACTGCCCACAGTTTTCGAAGCGATATTTCCTTCGGCATTATATGTATATGAAGCTGTTTCTTTTTCTTCTGCATCATCAGGACCGGTAACTGAAACCTTTTCCAGCCTGTCCATTACATCGTAATAATACAGAGTTGAATTTCCTTCCCCGTCAGTCTTTTTGCAGACATTTCCGGCATAATCGTATTCCAGCTCTTCGGTACATACCCCTGACAGAATTGTTTTTGTAAACTGTCTGTTTGCATTATACTCAAACTGTTTCTGTACTTTCTGAGCATCAAATGACTTTACCTGATCACTGTTTCTGTTATATTCTATGTATTCATACGGTACATCCGCGTCTGATTTTTGTACTACTCTTCCAAGACCATCATATACAAATGTCTCTTTGCCTGTCTGTATATCATTAAGTAAAGTTGTCTTTTCAATCAGATTTCCGTCCAGATTATATTTGTTTTTAATTTCTGAAACTTTATCTGAACCATATTTCTTAACAGTATTAACCAGTCTGTTCAGTTCATCATACTGATATTCAGTCTTAAATCCGTTACCGTCATATTCAAATCTGATATTTCCCTGTGCATCATAAACCCATTTCTGACTTACACTGTCTTTAAGTTCTGAAGCACTTAACTGATTGTCTGAAACTCCTTCAGGGCGTTTACCTGTTGTTTCTGATACCAGTCTTCTCAGATTATCGTATTCATTAATTTCAACAATGCCGGAGTTGTGAATAATTACAGCAGGATTACCTTCGTTATCGTAAAGAGTTTTTATCTCGCTGTTTACAATTGTCTCTTTATCATTTTCTGTGTATCTGTCTGCTTCAGTAACTGATCTGCTTTCAAATCCAAGACTGTTGTATTCTTTTTTTACCGACTTCTTTCCGATGCTTTCCTCAATAACGTTACCGTTAATATCTGTTTTCCATGTCTTAACAGACTTTAAAGCATCAGCAGAAGCTGTTTCATCTGCAGATGATTCCAGAGTTTTCTGAGTGTATGTTGTTATTCCGTCAGAATCCTGAACATAACCTGTATTGGTTACAGAGTATCTGGCTGAACCTGAAGTTCCTTTGAGTACTTTCTCCACGGTAACATTACCGAGAGCATCGTACTCGTAAAGTGTATTGTAATCTCTGTCACATTCCGGGTATCTCTCAGTCAGCAGATTTCCTGTTCCGCTGTAAGTATATGTTTTTCCTCTGGCAGCTGTTTCACTGTCAGCAGCTGCATACTCTTCACCCCCAACTTCTTTGATAACATTGTCATTTGCGTCATATTCATATGCATTAATAACGAATGAATCACCGGATGCTGTCATGGTTCCGGATCCTTCATCAAAATTATATACCAGACCATTGAATTCTTCCGCTTTCAGTCTTCCTGCTGAATCATAGATGTATTTTATGTGACCTGATGAATTTGATACTGAATACTTTAATACCGGATCGGTTTCTTCTGTATCAGTCTCTGCAAAACTTTCAGGTGCTGCTTCCGCAACTACAAGACCTGCTCTGTTGTATTCATAAGATGTTGCAGCCTCTTTGCCATCAACTTTATCTATTGACAGAATCATGTTATTTCTGGAATCATAGTAGTACTCTGATTCTGATTCAATCTGGTCGTTGTACTTCAGTACCTTCTTTGTCACGCTTCCGGCCCAGTTATAGCTCAGCGATTCAGTTAATGTTCCGGTTGTATCACTGCCATCTTCAGACGGAACTTCTGACTTTACAGTCTCTGTCAGCCTGTCGAGATTATCATAACAATATTCTGTCTCCGAACCTGACGGAGTTTTTGTTTTAATAAGATTTCCGTTTTCATCGTAACTGTTTTCAGTGATTAATGCTGTCTCATCACTCTCATCTGCACTGTCTGATTCTGAAAAAACAATATCAGCTTTTTTCACTATATTCTTAACAGTTACAGGTTTATCGAGATAGTTGTATACATATACTGTTTTGATTTTTCCTGACTTTTCAGTAACGGTATTGTTCGGTATATCGTATTCTCTTTCAGTTTTTACAGCAAATTTTGCTGAAGCAATATCTGATACCGTAAATTCATCAAGAAGAGTACTTTCTTTAATAACGTTTCCTGCTTCATCGTATTCATACTTTGTAACACTTGCCTTTGCCTTTTCAGGAAGAACCGGTGCTGACAAATCGACTGTCTGAGCATCGAGCCATACAATATCATATTCAGGTAATCCGTCCTGAGTATACAAATTTTTTGATATGAAATATGTTTCGCCTGGTTTATATCCTGTCAGTGTTATATCAGGCTGGCCGCGGTCGTTATAGAAATATAAAACATCAGAAACACATTTTAAGTTATCAGTTTTATCTAAAACACGCTCTCTTTTTAAATTTCCATCACCGTAGTAGTCTTTTTCAATTATTTTATATGGATTTTCTATTATGGTTTCTCTTCCGGCATAATCAAAATATGTTTCTGTTTTAAGTTCGTTTTCATCATCTGTTTTCTCTGTATGAATTTGCCTGGATGATTTATTTGATGATGAGTTTCTGTTTCCTCTTTCATAAATATAGCTTTCAAGCTCTTTTGTTCCTGTTCCGTCATTATATGACCTTTTGCTTAATCTGTACATATTGTCATATTCATACAGATATGTCACATTTCCCGGATCAGTCTGCTCAAGGAGATTTCCATTACAATCATATTTGTATGAAGTGGTATTATTTTCTTCATCTGTTTCTTCCTGAAGCAATCCGGAATTATTGTATTTATATGTATGACATGAAACAGTTAATTTATCCGCAGATGCAGAATTTTCAGCATATACTTTCGGTTTTACTTCACTGATTTTTCTTCCGTATTCATCATAAACAATTAATGTTGTGCTCTGTTCTTTTCCGTCTGCACTTTCATATGTTGTCTTTACAGGATTGAATTTTTTATCATACTGAATAATTTCTATATTGCCTTCAGGTTTTAATTTTACGCAAACATAGAATATTCCTTTTTCATATTCATTATTTGGCTTCTCAACAATAACATTATTACCGTTTACAGCT
>CAMCOJ010000299.1 GCA_945876405.1 uncultured Ruminococcus sp. | reverse complement strand
AAATCTTTCATTTATACTTGCTGCTTCATTGTTCTTAACATTCACAGGATGCAGCAAGGAAACACAGAACTCATCGGAAACAGAGTCAGCACCATACTATTCTTCGGTTTCTGATGTTACTCTTGCGAAAATTATTGACAGAACAAAACCGGTAAACATGGTTGAATACAAAGGCGGTTTCAAACAGACACTTGACTACAGCGGCTTCGGCGATGATAATGTTGACAATGCTGAGATTTATCTCTGCTATAAAAAAACAGATGATATAATAGAGATTAATCAGGTTGCTAACTATCCCGACAACTACTTCAATCTTATCTATATGTCAAATGACAAAGATGATCCACACGTATATAATCAGTCACCTGTAGGATGTACAACAGATAAGTTTACCGATTCAGATTTTCAGACTATGTTTGAAAATACTGTCCTTGGATATTCCGACCTTGAAGCTGAACTCAGAGATGTAAAGGAAGAAGGGGGCAAATATATCGCCACTGTAAAAATCTCAACCGAAGGAACAGAAGCAGGAGCGGACACAATCACCATTGATCCTGAAACAGGACTTGTCCTGAGTGTAAAATCATCTGATAATTCATCAGGGCAGGAAATCTCAGTTATCTCAGAATTCACATATTCGTCTGACATAAAAATCGACAGAACTCCAAAGGAAAACGCTGCTGAAACAGAAGAACAGACAGAAGAAAGCAGTACAGAAAACTAATCAAGGAGATTTTTCACATGATTACAAATGATAATATGTTTATCTCGGTAAAACATATGGTTCTCGAACACGTTGCCAGACTGGCATGGAACGATGAACTCGATGAGGATCATCTCGATGCACTTGTCGACGAACTCATACCGGGACCAAAGCCGCAGTACAGATGCTGTATATACAAAGAGCGTGAAGTACTTAAACAGCGTCTGAAACTCGCAAGAGGAAAAAACACCACAGCAAACCCTGATTCCGGCAACGTTGTTCAGGTAATACAGGCTGCATGTGACCAGTGTCCTATCTCAACATATACTGTAACGGACAACTGCCGTCTCTGTCTTGGAAAAGCATGCTTAAGCTCCTGTAACTTCGGAGCGGTTTCAATCGGCGACAAAAGATCACACATCGATCCGAACAAATGCAGAGAATGTGGAAAATGTGCCGCAGCCTGTCCATACGGGGTTATCGTTCATCTTGTACGACCGTGTAAAAAAGTCTGCCCTGTAGGTGCAATATCATTTGACGAAAACGGATTCTGTGTAATCGACGAATCAAAATGCATTAACTGTGGTCACTGCATACACAGCTGTCCTTTTGGAGCAATCAGTTCAAAAACATATCTTGTTCAGATTATTGATGCAATAAGAAACGGCAAAAAGGTTATCGCAATGTGTGCCCCTTCTATTGAAGGGCAGTTCGGAGAAAAAGTTTCCCTTCAGTCAATAAAAAATGCACTTATCAGATTAGGGTTTGCCGATATGATTGAAGTCGGTCTTGGCGCTGATATCACTGCAGCCTATGAATCTGCAGAATGGACTCAGGCAAAAAAAGAAGGCCGCAGAATGACCACTTCATGCTGTCCTGCATTCATTAATATGCTCAGAAACAACTTTCCTGAACAGTACAAGGAAAATATGTCAGAAGTAGTTTCCCCTATGTGTGCAGTTTCAAGATATCTTAAACATCTCGATCCTGAATGTGTAACTGTATTCATAGGTCCGTGTATTGCCAAAAAATCAGAAACACTTGACAAATCTGTCAGTGGCAATGCCGATTACGCAATTACATTTGGAGAGCTCAGGGTTCTGATGCGCTCAAAGAATCTTGAGTTTGAAGAAACAGACGAGCAGTATCAGGAATCATCTGTATGGGGCAAGCGTTTCGCTTCTGCCGGCGGTGTAGCCAACGCTGTTATAGAATGCATGAAGGAACGCGGTGAAGACACAACAGATATACGTCTGTGTAAGGCAACCGGTGTACTCGAATGCCGTAAGGCACTGGCACTTCTTAAAGCCGGAAAACTCCCTGAAGACTTTATCGAAGGTATGGCATGCCCTGACGGTTGTGTAGGCGGTCCTTCAAATCATCGTGCTCCGGCCGAGATAAGCAAAGCCCGTGAAAAACTTCTCAGTACAGCAGATGGCAGGAGTATTCTGAAAAACGTAGAAGACCTGCCCCTCGATAAATTCTCAATGTTCAGAGACGGACATATAGAAAAACTTCCCGGATAATTGAAAAGAGGAAAACTATGATAGACTGCCATACTCATACAGCAGTATCCCCCGACGGATACGACTGTGTTTCAGCTTCGTACCAGAAAGCCTGTTCACTGGGTCTTAAGGCAATAGCAGTTACTGAACACTGTGAAGCCAACCGCCCCGAAGGTCCGGAACAATATACTACAGCACACACAAATGAAGAACACTATTTCCATAACAGGGATATATTCAAAAAATCAATGCTCGAAAACACTGAAGTTATGAAGCATACATTGTCCGGTACTGAATTTGTAAACGGAATTGAACTTGGTCAGGCAACACAGAATCCTGAATTCGCAAATGAAGTTGCTGCTGATGAACGACTTGATTTTATTATCGGTTCCGTCCACGAACCTGCGGGCCGTGACGACTATGCATTTCTTGATTATAAAAACGAAGATATAACGAAAATTCTTGATGATTATTTTGATGAAATATTATCTCTTTGCAGCTGGGGCAAATTTGACATACTCGGTCACCTGACATATCCCCTCAGATATATATGCGGAGAAGCAGGTATTTCCGTAAATTTAAAACAGTTTGAAGAGAAGATTCTCATGATTTTCTCCGAACTCGCAAAAAAAGATAAAGGCCTTGAGATAAACACATCCGGCCTCAGACAAAAATACGGAAAATCATTCCCCGACTTTGAATGTGTTCGCCTTTTCAGAGAATGCGGCGGAAAAATAATTTCCATAGGTTCTGATGCTCACAAAACAGCTGATATCGGTTCAGGTATAAGAGACGGTTGCAGGCTTGCGAAAGAAGCCGGATTTGATAAAATTTATTATTTTAAAAAGCATATACCACACGGAATATCACTGTAAAAATACAAAAGAAAGGCTTGCAGTATACATGAAAAACTCATATTCCATTAAAACCTATGCCAAGATAAACCTTACTCTTGATGTAACCGGAAAAAGGCCGGACGGTTATCACAATATTGACAGCATATTCGAAGAAATATCAGTATTCGATACTGTTACTGTTTACCTGAATGATTCTGAAAAAACAACTGTATCGTGTAATGTGTCCGAAGTTCCATGTGATGACAGAAATATTGTATGGAAGGCAGCCGATGTATTTTTCAGTACAACAGGAGTTAAAAATCCCGGTATCAACATTCACATCGAAAAAAATATTCCTTGTCAGGCCGGTATGGGGGGAGGAAGTACGAATGCTGCAGGTGTGTTCAGAATTCTGAATCACATATTCGATACTCATATGACAGACAAACAGCTCATGGAAATCTCCGTAAAAACCGGCGCTGACACCCCGTTCTTCATAAACTGTCTCTTATACACATCTCCGAGCCCACGAGACAGGCAGAAATC
>CAMCOJ010000298.1 GCA_945876405.1 uncultured Ruminococcus sp. | reverse complement strand
CATGGATACAGAGGGAAATATCGTTGTCTGCTGCGGTTACGGAGATGTACAGGTTGATGTTATTTCTCCGGAAAACGGAGATACGGTGAAAAGATATGACCTTTATGGTGTTGAGGATTTGATTGGTGCTGGCGGTGGCTATGATATTATCTACAGAAAGTCGGGAGGAATTTTCGGGTACAGTTATTCTGATGATGAAATTACAGGTATAGTTACAAGTGAGGATATATCAGAAATGGACGAATCATACGGTGGTGCTTTTATCACGGATAACAAACTGTATATTTCACTTGAGATAAGTGCTTCTCCGAAATTAATTGTTCTTGATAAAAACGGCGGATATCAGGAATATGAATCCGGAGATATGTATTATGCTGATACGGACGACAGTGGAAATCTTATTTATATTACATCAAGGAATTATGTCGATTCCGATGATGAATATGGTACATTCGAGGCTGTTGAAAGCAAAATTTACAAAATGGACGCTGAAGGCGGTACAAAACTTCTGTTCACATTTCCTCAGTATCACGGAGAAATTTATCCGGCATATCTTAAAGTATGCAGAAACGGAAATATTTTATGTACTTATCCTGCTTCCGAAGAAGATGCTGTTTACAGTAAAAACAGTATAGTTATTTTTGATGAAAGCGGAAATATTGTAAACAGCATTAAACTTTCCGATGGTTATTTCTGTCCGGAGATTATAAAAAACGAGCAGGGCGAATTTTTTGTTTACAATGCCGGCATGATTCAGAAACTTAATGAAGAGACTGGTGAAATGTCAGGGGTACCGGTAGGCAGGCCGATTAATCAGGTATTTGACGGCAACAGCGGATATGATTTTTATTATTCTGATATGAAGGGAATTTACGGATATAAGGTGGCGGAAAATATCAGTGAAGATATATTTTACTATTCAGAATGTGATGAAGAATTAGGTTATCAGAAATTTATCATTACTTCCTCATCAGAAATTATCAGTACCGGCGGAAAAAAATTTGAAAAAGCCAGTGATGAAAAACTGGATAAGCTCAATTCAAGAAATATCATTACTGTAGCAGCTGTAAATTCGTATGAAATTCAGCCTTATATAAACGAATTCAATAAAACCAGTGAGGACTGCCGTATTTTTCTGAAGGAATATGAAACTGATACGGGGAAATCAAATGTATGGAACGATATAAGCAGCAAACTTAATCAGGATATTGCCACCGGAAACATTCCTGATATAATTTTTACAAACGGAATTGATGTGTCATCATATGTAAAGTCCGGACTTTTCACAGACCACAGAAAATTTGTTGAAAACGATCCGGAAATAAGCAGTGATGTTCTTAACCAGCCTGTATGCAGTGCATTTACTTATAAAGATTCACTTTACTGCATACCTGTCAGCTATGACTCATCTGTTCTGATTTCAGCGGAAAAGACGGATAAACTGACTTACAGTGATTTTTTAAACATTACAGAAAATAATGAGAAAGTGTTCAGACCTTATTCATATCCCTGGGATTATGTTCTCGGTTCGTATTTCTGTGATGCTGTTGACCTTGAAAACGGAAAATGTGATTTTTACAATGAAACCTTTGTTTCTCTTCTTGAATTTTCGAAAAAGGGGTATGGTGCAGAGGAGGAAGAGGATTATTCCTTTGAGGACGATAGCTGCATTCTGGATATTGCATCTGTGAACGCAATATATGATTATGACTGCGTAGATGAATATTATCCTTCTACTCCTAATATATGCGGATTTCCGTCAGAAAGCGGGGAAGGAAGACAGTATATTTACCCGCTGCTTACACTGGCTGTAACCGAGGCATCAGAAAATAAATCTGAGGCATGGACATTTATCAGGTCAATTGCAGATAAACAGGATGAGTATAATTCGGGTTTCTTCAGATTATCTTCGAAAGAAAATGAAAACTATCCGGATGATACAGTTAAAGGATATGAGGAATATAAGAATATGCCTGTTTTCACGGACATGATGTATAACAGGATACGCAAAATAATATCAGAGGAAACGGAGGCATTTTACGCAGACAGAGCGACAGCGGAAGAAACAGCAAAGATAATTCAGAACAAAGTTTCACTTATGCTTAGTGAGACGGAATAAAGAATCATACATAAGCTCTGACAGCTGCATTTGTCAGGGGTAAACTGACTTTGTAAGCGTACAAATAAAGAGACGCAAATCGCGTAACAGTGTGATTTGCGTCTCGTTATTATGTGCTGAAAAAGTTGTACGGGAAAAACTGTGGATAATTTATTTTTCTTTAGCAGCTTTTAAAGCAGCCTGAATCTGTTCTTCGGATAAACCGATTTTTCTCATTCCGTCAACCATTTCTTTGGTCCTTTCAGATCTGCCTTTGTTTCGTCCTTCGTTCCACCCCTCATTATGTCCTTCATTCCAACCCTCATTACGTCCCTCATCTCTGCTGTCTGCCAGTGCCTTGTAGATGTCAAACATCTCAATAGGTTCATCGATAATCCTTTCCATAGTTTTCTTCGCCTCCTTTTCATTATGAAGCATGTTTTTCATTTTAGCACGTTTTATGACTCCTTCAAACACCTTCACCATCGCATCAACAATGTATTTGAAGTCAGCCTTTTCTATAATACTGGCGAAAAACGCCTCTTTCAGTGTTTTATAGTTATCCTCGAATTCTTCAAGTATGTCCTTTTCATCATGTTCGGTATGAGGATAGTAAAGTACCTTTTCAAATTTCATGCAGTGAAACGGAATGACAGGGAACATGTAGTTCTGTATAAGCTCTGAAAAAGTAAAATCCTCAACATATACAGCTTTTGCAGTGTATTCAAAAGATCTGTCCTGCTTTGGTATATTTATCTCTACTGAAAGTGTTTCCGGTGATTTTCCGTCTTTTCTCAGAAAGAACACAACCGGTTCCGGAAGCTGAATCACAATCCTGTTCCTGCTGTCTGTAATTTTTGAGTGAAGTCTCGCACCTCTGACACCGTACTCAAATATTCTCATAGCCATGTCAGTGTCATCATAAGACTGAAACTCAATAAGGAAGAATTCGTTTTCTATCCTTATGTAGTAATCACATCGTTTCTGTTTTGTATCACTGTCATATGTTTCTGTTGCAAGTCTCACGATGTTCGAATCCGTGCTGAAGTTCTTTGAAAAAACGAAATTGATAAATCTGATAATATTTTCGTCATTCAGATAATCAAGCAGCTGCTTGGCAATTCCGTCGTAATTTGTCTTTGTGTTGTTTTTGAGTTTTTTGTTTTTCTTCATGGTTTTCTCCTTGTTACAAATATTAGGTTTGTATCTATATTATACCATGTAAGAAAATAAAAGTAAATTGGCGAAAATTACAAACTGATATGTAAAATAAAGTAAATATTCCATAAACCGACAAATTCGTCGTTTGTAATTCTCTGTTATTATTATACCACTTTTGAATACGAAGAACAACTGGAAAAACCGCCAAAGGAAGCAGATATTGTCGCCTGATAAAAAATCATACAAAAGCTCTGCGTTTTTCAGGATCGCAGAGCTTTTTGTTTTTGTATAGAAAAACGTAAAAATATTGTTGAAATTATATATAATATATGGT
>CAMCOJ010000297.1 GCA_945876405.1 uncultured Ruminococcus sp. | reverse complement strand
CTTGGTGATGATGTTAATCGCAGGATGCTTAGACAATTCAGACTTTATATGCTAGTGGGTGGAATGCCTCAGGCTGTATCTGAGTATATAGAGTCAAATAATTTTAAAAAAGTTGATTATGTGAAGAGAGATATTCTTAATCTTTATGAAGACGATTTTATGAAGATTGATCCGACAGGCAGGTTATCTCTGCTCTTTGACTCTATTCCTGCTCAGCTTAATACAAATGCGTCCAGATATAAGACCAGCAGTATAATCGGAAATGAATCCGGTGAGAAAATTCTGGAGTTTATCGCTGAACTTAAATCATCCAGAACCGTTCTGGTATCATATCATGTAAATGATCCAAACGCAGGAATGTCAAATACAAAAGATATCTCAAGATTTAAGCTGTTTATCTGTGATACAGGACTTTTTACAACACTTATGTTCAAGGACAGAGAGTTTACTGAAAATGACATTTATAGTAAATTACTATCTGATAAACTCGGCACTAACCTTGGGTATATTTATGAAAATGCAGTTGCACAGATTCTTGCAGCAAATGGAAATGAATTGTTTTACTATACAATGATGAATGAAGTGTCAAAACATAATTATGAAATAGATTTCCTTCTGGCAAGAAAAAATAAGGTTTGTCCAATTGAAGTTAAATCATCAGGATATAAAACTCACAGGTCGCTGGATGTTTTTACAGAAAAATATTCGTCCCGAATTCTTAACAGATATCTTGTTTATACAAAAGATTTTGCCAGAGAAAACGATATTTATTGTCTTCCGGTTTACATGGTGCCATATTTATAATGATTAATGTTGTTTTTTTCTCTTTTCTATTTCCCAAAATTAAAAAAATCTTGATTTTGGGAAATAGACGAGGTATAACAATGTTAAAGGAGGGTGTGCTTATGAAACTGATAGAACGAAAAGACTATCTGGAAAAAGTAATCAATGCAATCGGTACGCCTGATATAAAGGTCATCACGGGTGTCCGCCGAAGCGGGAAATCCAAATTGCTTGAAGCATTCAAAAGCTATGTGAATGCAAACATTGAGAATGCCAAACGGATAAAAACAAGAGGCACGTACAATTCCGTACATGCCTCTCATTTTTTTATATTTCTAAATAATCGATGTTATCCAAGAAATGCAATTACTGCATCTTGTAGCTTTCTACCATCTTCTTAACCATCTGACCGCCAACAGAACCAGCCTGTCTTGCAGTGAGGTCGCCGTTGTAACCCTGCTTGAGGTTTACTCCCATTTCACTGGCACATTCCATCTTGAA
Source organism: uncultured Ruminococcus sp. (assembly GCA_945876405.1). Classification (GTDB taxonomy): domain Bacteria; phylum Bacillota; class Clostridia; order Oscillospirales; family Ruminococcaceae; genus HUN007. The sequence continues at coordinate 2,318 of CAMCOJ010000297.1, read as the reverse complement.
ACGTTCCATTGCTTCTTTACCATTCTGAGTATATTCGCCTTTCATATCATTAACTCCTTTAAAATAATTTGTTTTGAATTGGTGCCGTGATATTATTATGGATTTTCTGATGAAAAATATCAGAGGTAATGTTTGTATAAAAACAAAGAATTATTTTCAATATAAAGGTAATGTTATTCCATATTATGGAGAAAAAATACCTCTTAGGGCGAACTAATTACCTCTTAGGGCGAAACTGTAGACAGGAAGCATGTGAATATGGTATTATATTTTTGCTGCAGCGGAAAAGATATTTAAAAATGTGAGCGGATATGATTATTATATAGGTTGTAAAAATCCAGATTTATAATATTTCACCTGTTCGACACTAAAATATCGTTTCTTTATTATTATACTTGTTGAAAAAAGATCGTGTAAATGTTATAATATTAATATATACATTTATATGGAAAGGTGGAATGACGATGACAGTTGATACAAAAGATATGGCTGCGACGGTGGCATATCTGATTGGAGTAAAAAAGCATATTCTGGAAGGATGTTTTGATGAAGAGTGCCATGAGCTTCTGCAGAATCTGTACAGTGACCGTGATGCAACAGTGGTAAGATATCTTTGCAAACTACGGACAACTCTTCTTCTTAAATTCAGAAAAACTGATGATGAGATGCGGTACAATCTGAAAAATCTTGACAGAATAGAGTGGTTTGATTATGAAAATATAAGGGCACTTGAAAACTGGGGAATAAAGATTATTCAGCCAAATTACCGTTCAGAGAAGTATATAGTTGATTTTACAAGGCTTATAGCGGAAAATCTTGAAAAATGCCAGAGATTGTTTTACAGCTGGGTAAGCTGGGACTATATAAAGGAGCTTTTTTATTCACCGAGATACAAGAAACCAAATGTTCTGAAAAAAGAATTTGAAAAATTTATGGCAAATCTCGATTATTATCCGTTTCAGATGTATATTCACTGGACTCCGAAGGACTGCGGAAGTATTCTTTACAGTGACGGAAAGCTTATCAGTGTACTTTATGAACAGCATGGTGAGGTGTTCGGTGACAAATCAAAATTCAGAGATGCTGCCGAGGATACCAAGCAGAATATTTACAAGTTTATTGATGAGGGAAAGCGGATAGCTATTGTGGTTGACTGCGAGAATTCTGATGTATATAAGCTTTACGGTGTTATAAAAAATCTTAATCAGGATGAACTTTCAAAGATTGAAAAAATTATTTTATATGACGATTACCATACTTCAAGCGGATGGGACTGGATAAATAAATTTATAAGAATACCGGTTGAACATATTGAAGTTGAACGCGTTACAGACAACAAATCCCTGGTCGATATTAAGATGACTGCAGGGGTCTGTGAGGCACATTATAAAGATAATATTGATTCGTTTATACTGTTCTCAAGTGATTCAGATTACTGGGGACTGATTTCCTCCCTGCCAAATGCTGAGTTTCTTGTTATGTACGAGTATTCAAAATGCGGACAGGCTATCAAGGAAGCACTGGAGGAAAGAGGAATATTCTACTGTTCGATAGATGATTTCTTTACCGGTAATATCGAAGATCTTAAGAGAGCAGTTCTGTTTGATACTCTTGAAAAATACCTTAAGGATATTCCTTATCTGAACGGTAAGGAACTGGCAAATAAGCTTTTTGAAGAGACGAGAATAAATGCTTCAGAAAAGGAAATCGAAAATTTCTATAACCGTTACATAAAAACACTTCGCTTAAAAATAGACAATGACGGGAATTTCAGTATAGAGATTACAAGGTGAAAATATTTTTTTGGACGGAGTAAAACTGTAATCCGCCTGGTTATGTCACAGAACGTAATCAGGCGGATTGAATTATATCTGTTGACAAAATAATAGTTCTGTGCTAAAATTTCAACTGTAATATAGTGAACGTCAAAATAAATTTGACTTTCACTATAATTGATACAGAGAGGTGTTTTGTTTGAATGATACAACAGCCAGAGCATTAAGAAATGCAATTGCATCAGCAAAAATGGAAGGAATTGATTTTTCAGCTGATATATTAAAGACAGTTACAGATTATGCTGAAAAAAAGATAAATTTTGATGAACTTATGAAAATAGTGTCCTCAGACTGTAAGAGGGTTTAGTATATGGCAGTTTATTCTCTTGAAAGCAGTCAGGACAGTTGTTATGAGGGAACTACAGTTCTTATAAACAAACTTAATATAAGAAATCAGAATATACTGAATAATGCAGAGGCAGCAATTGTTACTGCCCTGTCTCTTATACACATCTGACGCTGCCGACGATACTCCTTGTGTAG
>CAMCOJ010000296.1 GCA_945876405.1 uncultured Ruminococcus sp. | reverse complement strand
GTATTCAATGCTTTTTCGCTCCCGCTTGTTTTCGATTATCTGAACAGCAACAGCCTTTTTCTGTGTTTCGATCTGTTCAAATTCTTCGGGAGATACCGAAATATTATGAGAAAGAAGCTGTTTCTTTCCGATTACTACCGTTTCTTCCGCAACAAGCTCCATTTCTCTCAAAGGCTGTAATTCTGCCGAAAGACGCTCCTTTTCGTGCTGTATCTCCTTGTATTCTTCCACAGCGAAACTTACGCCCCTGGACTTCTTAGGCTCGGAAATGATAAATCCGTGTTCCTCGCATATCTTTCTGAACACAAGGTATTCCGACTGCCGCCACCTTGCAATAGCGTTCTTTCCGCTGCCAAATCCCATTTCTTTCAGTGCCTGTGCAATGCCGTTCTGGGTATCGACTCCACGCTTGTAATGTCCCACAGGAATGTAGTCAATGTGCAGATGTGGCGTTTTCTCGTCAAGATGAATGACCGCATTGAAAACGTAAAGGTTCGGGTTACGCTCGCAGAATCCTTTCATATACTCGCACAGACAGACAACAGCAATCTCTCCGTCAGCCGTTCCAACGCCCGTATCTTCCATAGTTCCGACCTGGATAAGGCACTCATAGAAGCTCTTGCGTTTGTCGGGTGATGTCAGCTTTGTTTCGGTAACAGGCTGCCCGAACTGATATTCAAAGTAGTCGGTCTTGATTTTCCTGTCACTCCGCTTCTGCTTTGCATTGTAACGCTCAACGGCAGCGGAAAACAGCTTGTCATACGCTTCTCCGATAGGTTCACGAACAAATACTATATTATTTTTTGTTCGTGCAGGGTCGGTGTTCTTGGTGTGGAAAGCTCTGTTGTTGTGTCCGATGCTGCCCTTTCCCTGGCAGATAGAAATTGTTCTTGCTCTCATTCGATAAATTTTCCTCCTAATCATTATAAAAGACTTGACAATCTACCAAAAGGTGTGATATAATACATTTAATCACAAAAATCTCTTATAGTAGATTACCTTGAGGTATATTATAATCCGTTATAGTGCATTTGTCAATATACAAAAGACATTTTCGTGAGTTTTACTAACTTTAGGAGGATATTTTTATGTTTTATGACCAACTGCTAAAAATCTGCAAGGAGAGAAACGTTAAGCCAACGCCCCTTATCAAATCCCTGGGACTTAGTGCAGGCAATCTCAAACGTTGGCAGGAGGGAGCAACGGTAAATTCGGATATACTTATGATGCTGTCCGATTATTTCGGCGTTCCCGTTGATTACTTCTTTGAGGACTATTCCGATAACAGCGGTGATCCTGCCGAGAAGCTGGAAGGCAACTCTATGAGCAAGGTGTATAACGTTCTGAAAGCTCACCCCGACCATATCGCAAGTATGCTGTCGGGACAGATGCCGTCTGGAGCCGATCTTCTCAGAATTGCCGAATACCTTAATTACTCTGTGGACGCTCTTGTGCCTGAAAGTGTATCTGTGGGAAATGCGAAAACAGAAGATTCGCTGCTCAGTCACATTCCGCCTAAGGATATGGTTCTCAACATTATGACAAAGCTGGCGGCAAGCGAGGAGTACAATTACCTGCAGGTGAGCATTTCCAAGATTGTGATTTCCAACCTTGCGAGGAAAAACATACAAAAGAGCAAACTTGAAAGTCTGCTGCTTTCCAAGAAAAAGCTGGACGAGCTTTTTGACAACAACGTTGACCCTGCCAAGGCAACGGGATTTAACATTTCCGACCTGGTGCGCATTTCCGAAGCTTTTGACCTGAGCTATGATTTTATGTTCACAGGCGAGAACAGGTGACAACGACAACAGCCCTGCTGCATTTTCGGTACAATGCAGCAGGGCTGTTTTTCTGCCTGCAAGCAGGCAAATCGGCGGCGTAGCCGCGCGGAATACTTACGCTCGGCGTAAGTAACGCCATAGTACTTATGACATATCCCCCAAAACGTCTGCGGACATTTTGAGGGATATATCATAAGTACAGGCGCTCTCCGAGGGGGGAAACGGAAAAAATAATCAATGTAATTTAATTCAAATTATTTGATTATTATCTCTTTTTGTGATATAATTAAATAAGTAGTTGTAAAATATCTGTTTATAGTTTTTATTGTCCTGATTTTTGGACAATACCTGTGATATAATAGGATAAGAGGATAAATTATGTGTTCAAATGTGTATTTTAGTATTGATGAAAATATTAGAATGGATGTGAAAAAATGTTAAGAAGGATAATTACAAGATTATCAGCTTTAGCAATTTCGACGGGAGTATTGTTTTCAATACATATTCCAATTTCTGCAGAAAGCAGTAATGTTGCTGTTATAGGAAAGTTGTATGAGCTCGATAAAAAGAGTAACTATGAAATATCCTCTGCAGATAGTTATTTATCTACCGCTGATACAGATACATATGGTGAATTTCTGCTGAATGGAAATGTAATATCATCTGCCGAAAAAAACGGTGTTCCTGCGTATGAGGTTGAAGACGGGACTTTGTCGCTGTTTTACAAATATGACGATTCTCTGCTTAATGCAGACATCGACTCATGGCACTTAGTTAGCGATGATACTGAAAAAATTAACGGCGAAGATATGGGCGGTGCTATTCAGAAGGGTGCTCTTTGGCTTCAGACTTCTATGGATAGATTGAATTGGACGGATGCAGTATTCCTGACAAATGTGTTTGGTAATACGCCGACCTGTTCAGATCCTTTTTATACAGCAAAGGATATTGAGCTTATTAATGGCTGTTATTACAAGGTCATAGTTGTCTATGAAACTCGTATCCGAACGGAAAACAGCAATTTCTTGTTTATTAACACGGACAAATTTGATTATAAGAAATATGCTGAGGTCTATGAGTTTTTCGCATATGCAGATACAACCGAACAGGGGAAAATCGACTATTCGCAGACCTACAACATTGGTTCAAAAGTTCGTGTCAAAGAATTTGACGGCTACTACGGAAAAGAGAATATAAGCAAGGACGATATTCATTACGGCTGGGATCTTGGTAACTTCTTTGTTAGCGGATATACAGACAAGCGTATAAATGATAACGGCGAAGTGGTTTTTCTGAAAAATCTAGGAGATAAGGTTACACTTTGGTTCAATCTTTCCCAGAATATAAATGCTTTGAATGGTAACAGCAAGCTGACAATAACAAATGACAGTGAAGGTTACGATCAGTACTTTGAAACACCAAAAACAGATTTTGGTAAAGGCGCATTGATAATCCGTTACACTGATTATAACAACAATAAGTCGGATCCGCAGATATATACGAACTATCTAGAAGCAAATACTTCATTTGGTGCTGATACGAAGGTACAGCTTTTTGAGGAAGGCGATTATGAAGTGGCTCTTGATTACGAAGTTACCGAAGATGGTCTTATTGATAAAGAAGGGCATTATCGCATATTCTTCAAGTTTTCCGTCCGTAATGGAAACTGTATGGTTTATCCTTTTGATATTGCAACGGGAAGTGAGCTTACTAACAGCTCTATGACCGAAAACGGGTTTCGCCTTGACCTTGCAAAATCAAGGTATCTGAAGGTGAATATTAAGCGTGAGGTTTTAAAAGACAGTGCAGACGGTCTTGTGGAAGATACACGATTTAA
>CAMCOJ010000295.1 GCA_945876405.1 uncultured Ruminococcus sp. | reverse complement strand
CGTTATTACTATTATACAGTTTTCCAGCAGAAATTTCAACTAAAAAACAATAAACTGCGTTCCCGTTTTGAGAACGCAGTTTCAAATATAAAATCATCTTAACGAATTTGAATTAACCACATCAGATGATGTACTGAAAACTTTTTTAACAAGCGGCAGTGAAAACATTGCCGGAATGATTATATTTGCTGCAAGCAGTAAAATGATAAACGGAACAAGTTTCAGTATTACAGCCAGCAAATCAGTATCAGAACTGTATGCCGGACTGATCATATTCAGATTCAGTGAATCAATATAGAAATATCCTGCAGTTATCCCCGTAAATACTCCTGCTGCTACTGATATCGACGCAAAGATGAACAGGTCGGTCAGAGCTGAAATAACCAGGGATTTTTTCGTCATTCCGCAGCATCTCAGTATGAAGTATTCTCTCTGAAGATTCATAACCTTTGTAACAGAAATATTTATCATAGAGACAATGCCTGTAGTCCACAGGAACACAAAGAACAGTAATACCATCTTCTTTAATGCATCTGTTAAATCCTGAAGCCCTGAACTCATTGCATAATTATCAGAGATGCTGCCAACTCCCGGAACTGTATTCTTTATATCATTTATTATCTCAGTCATTTCGCTGTAGCTTACTCCGTCACGGGCAAGTAAATTCACGTAAAATATGTCCATAGTGACATTGCTTACAAGCTCCTCCGGAACAATCAGTTCACAGTAAGAATAATGAATCAATATATCGCCTGCGTAAACAAGATTACGGCTGTCAGGCAGCAGTGTGATTTTTTCCCCTGAATACGGCTCAAAAAAAACTTTGTCACCTGGGCTAAGTCCGGAACGGAGAACGAAAACGTTCCTGTTTTCAAGAATTTCATCATACGGGATACCCGTTAAACTCAGATATTTTTTTTCATACTCTTTCCGTCCGAATGTATTAAAGCAGATGAAATCTCCTGATTCCGGAAGTATTTTACTGAATGCCTGCACTTCCTCTTCTGATATCATGTCAATCTGACTGTTATTGTAATGTGCCTTTTTCTGTTCATTGATTAAGTGTTTTTCGCCTTTTATCCAGATGTCGCATTTTTCTGTTTTATCCCGGAACAGATTATAAACATCATTTATTGTACCGGACTCATCCATTAAAATTGCACAGTCAGAACCAGCTAAACTGTCATCATCTTCCGGTACTATCTGAGATATTAATCCTGCGAAAGTCAGATAAAACATCAGTACAAAGACACTGACTGAACCGGTTAAAACCGAAAATATATATTTACCTTTTGTTCTTGATATATTTCTCTTTGTAAACAATCTTATAAATCCTGAACATGTTCTGTCAGGACTGGTTTTCTTTATTTTTCCTTTTATTGTGCTGCCGTATACGGAAGCTTCAGTTATCGTTTTCTTTCTGGACATCCACAGAGCAGATGTGTAAGCGGAAATAAATACGCTTAGCATACACAGAACAAGTCCTGTAATTACAAAAATCTTCTCTGAACTAAACTCTATAAAAGAAACTCCGGATTTTATTAACATATTTAAAAATCTGTTTACAGTAAAATATGCCGCAGCTGCACCGGACGGAACAGCAGTAAGGCTGTAGAACAGTCCTTCAAAAAATACAAGTGCTGAAAGCTGTTTTCCGGAAGCTCCGAAAGTTTTCAGTGTTGTAAATTTCTGTGTTCTTTCAACTACAGATATCTCAAACGCATTGTCTATGATCAGTCTTGATATAAGCCAGATGAAGAAAATGAATGAGAAAAAAACTGCAGCAATCAAAATAAACAGACCCGGATCGGTAATTGATTTCAGTTCCAGCATAAGCAGATTTCCATTAACCGCACGCGCATATACAAGATCTGAATAATTAATATTCACTCCGCAGTCAGCAGCAATTTTTTCAACGGATTTTTCAAAATCACCATTATCCTTCACTCTGACAAGATAATCTCCCATCCTGTAATTCTGAAAATCATCTTCACTGATTTTTATTAATTCAGCTGCGAAACTGCTCTGATAATTTGTCTGAACAGGAAATTCAAATGAAACACTGTAAGAAGAAAATCCTTCTACAGTAAACTTTTCGGTGTACGAACCGGTTTTTTTACCATCTGTTATAAGTGATACAGTGAGCTCTATTGAATCTCCCACTGAGTATCCTGCGTTTTTTAAATCTTTCGGAAGAATAATCCCGTCCCTGTTTTCCAGACTGTACAAATCCCTGCCACTTGACAGTTCTCTGTTTCCGCAGCACGAGGCAAGACTAAAGTGAGTGACAGACCATTTTTCGCCTGTTCCGGTTTCAACTTCTATACTTTTATTTTCTTCTTCACACTTCACAACATTATATTCATTAAAATACATATCTTCAACAAGTATGTGATTTGAAATTTTTCCGACAGCGGTTTCAATACCGCTTTCTTCAAAAACGGAAGTTAAATTTACTTCCCATGAACCGCTCGTCATCTCAAAACTCTTCATAGTTGCATAGATACTGTTAATGACAAGCAAACTTATAAACATGATAAAAGATGCAAGAAAAACACTGATAAAGGTAAGTGCTGTACGAAGCTTCTGCCGCCTTATATACTTTGAGGCAAGTGAAATCAGAAATTTCATGGCTGACCGCCTCCCTGTGACAGAACTCCGTCATTCATAACATAAATCGTATCAGCCTGTGATGCAACACTAAGGTCATGAGTTATAAGCACCAGTGCCTGATTGTATTTTCTGACTGAGTTTTTCAGAATCGCAATAATATCGCGGCTGGTTTTGTTGTCGAGATTTCCCGTGGGCTCATCTGCAAATATTATTTCCGGCTTATGTATAAGAGCCCTGACAAATGCAACTCTCTGCTGCTGACCGCCTGAAAGTTCATGAGGAAATCTGTTTCTTTTGTCCGAAAGTCCTGAAAGCTCAAGCAGTTCCTCCAGATAGTCCTTATCTGTTTTTGCATTATCCAGATTAAGCGGAAGGACTATATTTTCTACAACATTCAGAACTGGAATAAGATTGTAGGTCTGAAAGATAAACCCCGTTTTTCTTCTTCTGTACGCTGCAAGGTCGTTATCCTTCATTGTCACAAGGTCTTTGTCACCAACCATTATTTTACCCGAATCCGGCTTGTCGAGTGAGCCAAGTACATTAAGAAGTGTTGATTTACCGCTGCCGCTCTCACCTGTTACAGATATGAATTCTCCTTTTCTTATCTTCATACTGACATCATTAAGAGCGATTACTTCGTCCTCTCCCTTTCCGTATTTTTTCACCAGATTTTCTGCTGAAATAATGATTTCTTCTTTCATTTGAAATACCTCCCTTCGTTATGATTTCAGTATACACTGCTAATCTTACACGAAAGTTACATTTTTCCGTATTTCAGAAATACAATTTCAAATCTGGTTCCGTGTCCTTCAGATGAATAGACGAGTATTTCTCCCCCGTGCTCCCTTATTATCTTCTCTGCAATTGACATTCCGATACCTGTGCTGCTCATACCGGTATCACTGCTCTTTCTGCCGAATCGGGTAAATAATTCCGGAATTTCCGCCTGAGGTATTCCCCTGCCGTTGTCAGACAGAGTTATCACCTGTCTCTTATACACATCTCCGAGCC
>CAMCOJ010000294.1 GCA_945876405.1 uncultured Ruminococcus sp. | reverse complement strand
GATTTCTGCCTGTCTCGTGGGCTCGGAGATGTGTATAAGAGACAGGCAAAGATGCTCAAAGCCCATTTTTTCAAAATTGAAAGAAATAAACTGCTGCTTCTGCACGCCCTGTGCGACAAGTTCCTCTTGTATAAGCTGCAGCATTACTGATTTTCCGCTTCTGCGAAAGCCAGTCATTACCTTTATAAGCTCCTTGCCGATAAAAGGACGGATACGGCTCATATACATTTCTCGTTTTATCATAGGAATGCCTCCCGATAATTTTTATGTGTTAATAGTATTATATCACAGTTATAACTTATAATCAAGAGCTATGTAACATTTTTATCAGTTATAACTTATAAAAATGTTATAATGAATCGGTTACAGAAAAGACAATGCTTTGTTATCTTTGAATTGTGATCTCAGTAAAAGTAATATTCTTTGGCTTTTTCCTCATCGCCTATTTTTGTATAATCACTATTGATGAATTTCACAAAGGCAAAAAAGAGCGTAATATCCATATCTATTGCAAGTTTATTGATAAAGGCTATTCAGATTAGTCTTAATAATTTTTTATCATTGGGTTGCCTTATGGTTTTTTGACTAATTATAAAGAAATACCGAAAGAAATTGTTAGTCGGGGAAATTCTTTGATAGACGTTGGATTCAAAAAAGTAATCAGGGAATTTAATGAAGAGTTTATTTGTAAAGTTTAAAAGCTTTGTACTGTATTGCGGAATTAAAATAAATATGATACAATAAATATAATAGTCTTGAACAATAGAAAATATAATGGAAAAAAGAAGGTGGAAACAAGAAAATGCAAGTGACCAGTAATCCTGTCAGTGCTGAACTGCACAGGAGAAGAATGCAGAATGTTGCCGGAACAATGGCAATCGAGGGCATTACGCTGAGTGAGGAGAGCAGACGCAATCTCGACAGATATGCCAGCGGTCAGGTAAATTAAGAAAAAATATAACATAGAGGTAAAAAAATATGGATTCACCAACACCAGGATTTACATTCGGAATGCGTTTAGGAGATGTCAGAGAAGGACAGGGACTCACTAAGTCAGCTATGGCAAAATCACTTGGGATAGCGCCTTCGACATGGAGTTCATACGAAAATGACATGACATTTCCTTCACAGGATACTATTGATTTGTTTTGTAAGCTGTACAATGTAAATATGGGATGGCTTATGACTAATGAAGGTCCGGAGTATATAGATGCATCAGAGCAGGCTGTTGCCAATGAAAGAAGTGAAATTCTTGACATGCTGTCGGAAGGAGCACCAAGCAGAGAAGCAGCGGAGGATTTGCTTAATAAGGTTATGGGACTTGATCCGGATGTATTGAAAGCAGTTCTCAGAGAAATTGCATTGAATAATCGTAATGAAGAAAAATAAATATTCTCAGCCTGAAATTATAAAGGAGCAATAAATCAAATCAATACCAAAGTTATTAAATTTGAAGACATCGGCGAATTCAGTGAAGATCTTCAGGATGCGGTTAAGCTGATTGTTTATGGAAGAGATAACTGATGATATCGGTATTTTTTCCTTAATAAAATTTTATACAAGGAGATTATCATGCAGGCACAGGAGCAGAAAAAAATAAAATTTTCAGGAACTGTTATTTCGGTACAGCCGCGTTCGAATGTATGGCGGTATCGTTTGGACAACAGAAATCACGGAACAACCGGATATAATATTTTTATCAGAGGGAATGCCGAGGGTAAAGAGCCGGACAGTGAGTTTGTTGTAGCTATTTCGGAAAACAATCAGAAAAAAGTTCATTTCCGCATTGGAGACGAAATAACAGGAACAGCATGGACAAAGAAATATGACAAACTTGAATATGCTGATTATTATCGTGCAGGAGCACTGAAGAAAATATCAGAATCCAATGCAAAGGAATGCAGTAAAGCACCATGGACTGATGAAGTTCCGGAGCTATCTGTATATGATCAGCGTGGCTGTAGAATGCTTGATGCGAGAACATGGAAAAGCAAATGTTTTACATGCAAGTGGGCCAATATGGCTAATGTGGCAATAGAGTATGACTGGGGAGTCAGTCAGAGATTTCGTTTCGAGACATTCTGTTACGGACCTAAAAACTGCGTATTTTATAAAATGGGAAAGCCGAGAGCAGTACCGTACAAGGGTGATGACTCGTCTTATGATGACGGATGTCTTGACGAAATGCTGACATACGGCAGAGATGATGAAGAGTAACTTCTTTCCTCAGATGGTAACGTTATTTTATGGGATTTTAATAGTCTGGTACAAAAGAAAGGAGTCCCCACATGTACATGATAATGCACAGGACCGAAATAATAGCATTAGCAGATGAAGAGAAAATAACCGAAATAATCAATAAAGCATTATGTCCTCATTGTTTTGCAGTGGGTATGCCTTTGTATATATGGCTGGACAACAGATGTGTGGATATGCATCGTTCTCATTCAAGAAAGCTTTTTAAAGCGTTAAGACTACGTAATTCCGAAAATACAGCAGAACTTATATCTGTTGGACATGGCGTATCAATTACGGATAACTGGTGGATTCAGCGTGAAGATGAAAATCTGGACTATAGCAGTCTGAAAAAATACAATGAGCAGATAGCGGATATTGCACTTCTCGGAGGTTCAGATTCCGATGAGAAAAATATAAACGGATATCTTGAACTTGGTACAGTAGGCAGTTATGAAAAAGCCTGGCGTTTTGAGGACGGCTTCTGGTATATGTATAAGCAGGGTGGAATTCAGGAACTGGTAAGTGAATATTACTCTTATCTTTTTCTGAAAGCAATGGATTTCAATGTGGCTGAATATCGTATAAAGAGTGTTAAATCAGCTGAAACAGGTTTAAGTACAACATTTATGCTGTCGAAGGATTTTACAAATAATGCAGAGGTGGATTTTGAGCCGTTCTGCAATTATTTTAATGATAATGAGGAGCCTGATTTCATTATACCGCAATTACCCGAAAACCTTATAAAGCAGTATGTTATGACTGTATTTTATGATGCATTATTATTTAACGGAGACAGGCACAATCAGAATATAGGTGTACTACGTGACAGTTCAACCGGTGAAATAATTGAGCTGGCTCCTGGTTTTGATTATAATTTAAGTCTTATCGCTTCTGGTGTTCCGAGGATAAATAAAAATACCGGAAATGTATTTACCGAAGGCATACTGGGAAATGAAACCTGCAGAAGTATTTTAAAGGAAAATATTCCTGACAAACAGAAGATTGCAGACGCAGTAAAATCTGCAACAGAATGTGTTAAGTCTGCTTTGTGTCTGAATGATTTGAATTATTCTCTGATAGAAAACTATATTAAGGATACATTTGACTATATTTTCGAAAATATTCAAATATGCTATCCTGAAAAATAGAAATTTTGGAAAAGAACACAGTGAATTTATTGATTCAGATAATCGATCCGTTTTTGAAAAAGGGAATGAAAAATATATTTGCTTGACATTCTCTTTGGCGTAAAATACAATGTATTTATAAATTACCTGATGGGAGGTAACTATTTTATAGATAATGAAGAAAAATGGGAATATATTAAAAAGCTTTTTAGAACAATAAGAAATATTTGTTTCAATGCTTTAGATCTTAACGTTGCAGAACTGCCTTATACTATC
>CAMCOJ010000293.1 GCA_945876405.1 uncultured Ruminococcus sp. | reverse complement strand
GGATTGAAAATGTAATTGAAAACTTCAGTGCAGGAGGGATAATTGTTCCGCATCTGACGGAAACTGCAAGTGATGATTTGTATTTGTACAGATGTCTTGCTGAAAGTGCTGCAAAAAATAAAGTCCCGTTAATTGAGGCGTTTTCGGGTATGGAACTAAGTCTTGACTGTTCAGTTTTGAGAATTATCGCCCCTTTGGGAGAGTACGAAAATATTAACAGCTGCTCTGTAGTTTCAGAACTTGTTCACGGTGAAAACATTTTTTTGTTTACCGGTGATGCGGAAGCGGAAAGTGAAGCTGATATGCTCAGAGGCGGCGTTCTTGAGGATGTTGATGTTCTTAAGGCAGGACATCATGGAAGTTCAACTTCAACATGCGGTGAATTTCTTGAAATTATAAAACCGGAATTTACCGTTATATCCTGTGGTGCGGGAAATTCATACAATCATCCGTCAGAGTCCGTTATGCGTAGTCTGGACAGCCTTGGTGTTCAGATTTTCAGGACAGATCTGCAGGGAAATATCATTGCGGAATCAGATGGGGAAAAAATCAGTTTTAATTATTCTTGAAGGCAGGAAGAATTTTATGAATAACAATTCAGATGTTTTTACAGTTATCAGAAATAATTACAGCAGCATGTCAAAAGGACACAGAAAAATTGCTGAATATATACTCGAAAACTATCAGAAAGCGTCATTTATGACTGCACTTTCCCTTGGTCAGACTGTAGGTGTCAGTGAGTCCACGGTAGTAAGATTTGCTATGGAACTTGGTTTTGAAGGATATCCTGGATTTCAGGATAATCTTCGTACAGCTATGAAAGCTAAACTTACTTCTGTTGAAAGAATTGAACTTGCAAGCAGTCAGATGGACAAGAACGATGTTTTTGAAAAGGTTATGAGCCTTGATATCGAGCTTATCAGAGAAACAATGGAGCATTGTGACAGAGAGGCATTTGCCGGTGCCGTTGATGCGATTCTGCACGCTAAAAAAATTTACATAGTGGCTTCAAGAAGTTCTTCAGCCATTGCAGATTTTCTGAGATATTATTTTAGTATAATATTTGATGATGTACTGCTTCTGAAAAATCATGGTACAAGCGAGCTTCTTCAGCGACTGTTCCGCGTAGGAAAGGAAGATGTTGTCATCGGAATAAGTTTTCCGAGATATTCTACTCAGACAACAATAGCGATGGACTATGCATCTGAAAAGGCCGCAACACTTATTGCAGTAACTGACAGTATTCAGTCACCGGTTGCAAGAAAGGCTCAATATGTTCTTACTGCCGGAAGCGGTATGGTTTCGTTTGCTGATTCACTTGCTGCACCACTCAGTCTTATGAATGCTCTTATCGCAGCAGTAAGTCTTGAAAAGGAAAAGGATATTAACAGAAGCTTCCAGACTCTTGAAAGCCTCTGGGACGAATATGACGTTTACGAAAAGACGGACAAATAACAAAGGCGGTATATATTTGAGATTTGATTGTATAATAGTCGGCGGCGGTGCTGCCGGAATGATGGCGGCCGTAACTGCTGCCGAGTCAGGAAAAAAGACTGCTTTGTTTGAAAAAAATGACAGACTCGGAAAAAAACTCAGAATAACCGGCAAGGGAAGATGCAATGTTACAAATTACTGTGATACTGATGAACTTATGAAAAACATTCCGGTAAACAACAGATTTATGTACAGTTCATTTTCCGGATTTACGCCATATGATGTGATGGATTTTTTTGAATCTTCAGGTGTACCGCTTAAGGTTGAACGCGGAAACCGGGTTTTTCCGGTATCCGACAGGGCAGCAGATATAGTGTCAGCACTTGAAAACAGGGTTAAAAAGGCAGGAGTTAAAATAATTCACGAAAAGGTTACCGGTATTATAGTTGATGATGGTGTGTGCTGCGGAGTTAAAACTGAAAAGTCAGAATACAGTTCGGTTTCTGTTCTGATAGCAACAGGCGGTGCATCATATCCGCTTACCGGTTCAACGGGAGACGGTTACGAATTTGCACGCAGTACCGGACACACTGTCACAGACATAGTTCCGTCGCTTGTTCCGCTTGAGATAAAAGAGGATTTTTGCGGTGAACTCAGTGGTCTGACTTTGAAAAATATTTCGCTTTCTCTTTTTGACCGTGAAAAGAAAGTTTACAGTGAGCTTGGAGAGATGATGTTTGCATATTTCGGTGTAACAGGACCGCTTGTACTTACTGCAAGTTCCAGAATAAGAAAAATGGAAACCGGAAGATACGTTATTTCACTTGACCTGAAACCGGGACTGAGTGAAGAAAAGCTTGACAAAAGACTGCAGAGAGATTTTTCTGAAATGTCCGGACTTGAGTTCAGAAATGTACTTGTAAAGCTTCTCCCTTCAAAACTTATTCCTGTAACAGTTAAACTTTCAGGTATTCATGGTGAGATGAAGGCAGGACAGATATCAAAGGTTCAGAGAGCTGAGCTTGTTAAGCTTCTTAAAAATTTCAGAATGACTGTAACGGATTTCCGGCCTGTTGAAGAGGCAATTGTAACAAGCGGCGGTGTAAGCGTTAAGGAAATAAACCCTAAAACCATGGAATCAAAAATTGTATCCGGACTGTTTTTCGCCGGAGAAGTTATTGATGTTGACGGATACACAGGCGGATTCAATCTCCAGATAGCATTTTCTACAGGGTATGCCGCCGGAATTAATTTATAAGAATGTGAGGAATGAAAATGATTAATGTAGCTATAGACGGACCTGCCGGTGCAGGAAAAAGTTCAATTGCAAAGGCTGTTGCCAGGGATACAGGATATATTTATACAGATACCGGAGCCCTTTACAGAGCAGTAGCATATCATGCTCTGAGCAGAAATATTTCACCTGATGACAGCAAGGCAGTAACAGAACTCCTGGACGGACTTGAGATAAAGCTTGAGTATCGTGATGGCCAGCAGAGAGTTATCGCTGACGGAAAAGATGTTTCGGATTTTATTCGGACACCGGAAGTATCAATGGGAGCGTCAAAGGTGTCTGCTGTTCCGGAAGTAAGAGCATTTCTTTTTGACCTCCAGAAGAAAATGGCAGCTGAGAACAATGTTATTATGGACGGACGCGATATCGGTACTGTTGTACTTCCTGATGCACAGCTTAAGATTTTTCTTACTGCAAGTGCTGAGGAAAGAGCAAGAAGAAGATTTGCTGAACTTAACAATAAAGAAGGCATTTCTTTCGAAAGCATTCTTGCTGATATAATAAAACGTGATGAAAACGATATGAACAGACCAGTTTCACCTTTGAAGCAGGCTGAAGATGCTGTTCTTGTTGACACAACAGAAATGACTATTGATGAGGTAATTACTCTTATCAAAAAGATGATAAAGGAAACAGAAGAGAAGGAGAAATAGTATTTTGGTTTATGCATTTATAAGAAACGCAGCTATACTTGCGTATAAAATCTGGTATGGCATTTCCTTTGAAGGCGTGGAAAATCTTCCGGAGGAAGGTACTTTTATAATTGCCTGCAATCACAGATCGTATGCAGATCCGGTTTTGCTTTCACTTAAGGTAAAAAGAAGATGTACATACATGGCTAAGGAAGAACTTTTTAAAAATCCGGTTTTTTCTGCACTTATACGTGCATTCGGTGCATTTCCGGTTCAGAGGGGACAGGGCGACAACGGTATAATAG
>CAMCOJ010000292.1 GCA_945876405.1 uncultured Ruminococcus sp. | reverse complement strand
ACACAAGGAGTATCGTCGGCAGCGTCAGATGTGTATAAGAGACAGCCATAGACGAGGGCATTTCAATAGCGCTTGATTCCGAATGGGGTAGCGGTAAAACATTTTTTGTTAGTCAGGTCAAAATGATATTTGACTATAACAATTTAAGTGATATCGAAAAGAACGGTATTTACGAATCTGAAGTACTGCATGTCTGGGAAAATCTCACAAGGCAGGATGATGAGTTTGTATTCGCACCGCATCTGGCAGTGTATTTTGATGCCTGGGCAAATGAAAATGACACAGATCCGCTGTGTTCGGTTATTTTAAAAATACTTGAATCTGCGGATAACCGGAAATCACTGCGAAACAGAATTGACATGAAAGCTTTCCGTTCCGCATTCGGAAAACTTACTTCCTCGTTAAATGATTTTTACCACAGCGATATTTCCGAAAACTACATGCGTGACAGCTTTACCGATGACCTTAATGAACAGAAACTGCTCCCTCAGAAAACGGATGAATGTCTCCGGGCGATCAATCCGGATTCTTCGCTCAGGATAGTCATATTTATAGATGAGCTGGACAGATGCAGACCTGAATATGCACTCAGGCTTCTTGAGAGGATAAAGCATTATTTTGACACGGACAGAGTAACCTTTGTTTTTTCCGTCAATCTCAGCGAACTTCAGAATATGGTTAAGCACTGTTACGGGGAATCATACGATTCGGTCAGATATCTTGATAAGTTTTTCGACTGCCGAATTCAGCCGGACTGGACTAAGACTGAAAATAAGGAAGGTAAATATGCAAAATAAAAAAGCAGCCGTAATTGACACGGAAACAAACTGGGACGACAAGGTAATGTCCGTTGGTGTCGCCATAGCAGAAATAAACACCTGGAAACTGACAGATAAAAAATACTACATAATAACACCCGAATGCAGCGCAGGCGGAATGTATTCATCGGTTATGGAAATGCCGAATATTACGGTTGATTTAAAAGGCAGAAGATCCGCCGTGATGAGCGACCTGATAAATACCCTGAGATCTGAAAATATAGATTCAGTATTTGCCTACAACGCAAACTTTGACTTCAAGCACATGCCGGAACTTGCTTCATTTGCCTGGTACGATATAATGAAACTTGCCGCATACAAACAGTACAACCATAGTATTCCCGAATGTGCCGACTGCTGCGGTACAGGTCGTCTTAAACGAAACTACGGCGTGGAATCCATCATGCATATGCTCACAGATTCCTGCCGTTACCACGAAGTCCACAACGCCCTCTGCGACTCCGTCGACGAACTCAAAATCATGCGTCTTCTCGGACATGATTTTGATGTTTACAAAATTGCGAGGATAAACTGACCTGGATTTGAGGAGTTGGTTCAGACTGTGTTATTTAATGAGCGGAAATCCCATCTGTGAAGGTGCAGATTTATTACGGATGTCTTGTTCAGGCAAATTAGCTTCTGTTCGATAAAATAAACAGATTGACACGGAGTAAATTACGATATAAGGGGAAAATTATACTATGAAGATAAGTGAACTTGAAACAATTACATTTTCAGATATTGAACCGGATACTGAGCGAAGAACTACGAAAGAAGTATCACAGTATTTAAAGAATTTTGAAGAATGCCTTGAGAACTATGAAAATGATTTTCCGTTTTCGCTGCTTCATTATGCTTTTATTTTCCGAAGATTTGATGCAGTAAAAATGATTAAACAAGCTCTTTCAGATGAAGAATGGAATGAAGCACTTCTGTTTTCAGGCCCCGATGGATATGAGAATATTACTCCGCTTGTGTGTGCCAAATGGAATCTGTTTTATCTGTATGGTTATGATTCAAAGAACGATACAGAACTTGCATTTGAACTCGAGAAAATGATGGATGAGCTGGAGCATTGGGATGAATTAATTGAATATACTGACATTGTTGATGAAGATAATATGAAGAGTGTATTCGATATATTCTGGGGAACTCAGCAGCCGTTACTTGATATTATTTATTATGACAAGCAGGAGCTGGCTTCAAAACAGGTGGAGAAAAACGGTGTATCACTTGTAATGGATGAAGTAGGAACCGGAAAGACAGTTTCCGCAATTTACGCAATAAGAAATGCTATTGAAAAATGCCAGATTGAAGAACGTCAGGCCAGAATCCTGATAGTATGTCCTCATAACAAAAGAGAAGACTGGCAGAATGATATCCGAAGACAGCTCGGTCGTTATGCACATATAGTTGAACAGGGAGATAACGGTGATATGTACCGTGATGATCTGAAGAAAGTATTTTTCAAAGGTTCGGAAGAAATTATAATGATTTCTGGTCAGAAGGGCGGAGGGGACGGCAAAGGACCTTATACTGAACTGAAAAACAGCGTAAAGAGTTATTCGTATGCTGATAGCTGGGATATTGTTATTATTGACGAAGGGCACATTTCATTTCAGAATTACTTTACTATCTCCGCAGACAAGGCTATGATTCTTACAGCAACACCCATAGTGGTGAATTCAGCTGGAAGACGCAGCTTTGCAGATTACATGAGTTTGCTGAGCAAAATTACAGGAAATAGTATCATGCATCATGATATTAAACCAGTTGAGAAATCGGTTCCTGAAGAAAACGATATATATGTAAATTGGTTTAAAGAGGATATGGGGAAAAAATCAGCTGAAAGAAAAATTCAGTTTATTTCCTGTAAACGTGCTGATGAACGACACGAACTTTTTTATGATATTTATAATGAAAAAGGAGCACTTACTGCACTTCAGTATGATCAGGATGATGAATACCTCTTTTCACAGTATAATGAAATATTTAATGACAGTAGAAGTGTAATTCGAAATTACAAACTTGACAGGCTGATTGAGATACTTGAGGGAAATGTTAAGTCATATATAATTTTTTGTGAGCATGAGTTTGTGGTACATATGATATATGAAAGACTTAAAGAAGTTTTTCCTGAGACAGTACTGGCAGAAAAGAATGGTAAAAATGAAAATCAGCAAGGACTTGGTAATGTTCAGAAAGGCCAGCTAATAAACACTCTCATCCAAGCTCTTCGGAACGGGGAAAGAGTACTGTTTGTTACAACAGGCAAAACAGGTAGCACAGGGCTTAATCTCGGAGAATTTGATGGTGTCATTCACTATGAGCTTCCTTTCACAAGTATTGAGCTTGAGCAGCGTTTCGGAAGAGTAGACCGTATTGATACAAAACAGGATACTAAAAAGCGTGATATGATTTTTATGCTCAATGAATGTGGTGAATATGATAATGACAATGAAATGAACCGTATGCTTTATTATTGTATAAACAAGATTGATATCACCTGCAAGTATATGCCTGTACGTAACACGGTGTTGTATTATCCTGAGTTTATAAAACGTAACAGGGATTCTCTTAGGTTGTCTCTTTATGCCTTGACAATGAATAGTACACTGTCTGAGTCAAATGAAGCAGAAGTAAAAAAACATAAAGCAGAGAGACGAGGATATGAGAACAAAATTAAGTCATCGTATGATCTCAAAGGAATATTCCACGAAGGAAAAAGTATACATAAATGCGCTGAAGATGCTCTTCATTCTGAAAAGAACAGAAGTATTTCTGATTCATCCTATGCTTTGCTTGCTGAATATATCGAGAACTGGAATGAATACAAAGACGATATTAACTGTTACAG
>CAMCOJ010000291.1 GCA_945876405.1 uncultured Ruminococcus sp. | reverse complement strand
ATATTCACGATTTTAGTGTAAAATAATAAAAAGTAATTACATTTATTAATTAGATTTTTTATAATTTATTTGGAGGTATTTATTTTATGATTTCAGCTGGTGATTTCAGAAACGGCGTAACATTTGAACTGGACGGGAACGTAGTTCAGGTAATTGAATTCCAGCACGTTAAGCCTGGTAAGGGTGCTGCTTTCGTAAGAACAAAGTTCAAGAATGTTATTACAGGTGCAGTTGTTGAAAGATCTTTCAACCCGACTGATAAGTATCCTACAGCTTTCGTAGAAAGAAAGGACATGCAGTATCTTTACGCAGAAGACAATCTCTACTACTTCATGGATATGGAAACATACGAACAGCTTCCTATCGACAAGTCAAAGCTTGGTGACAGCTTTGCATTTGTAAAGGAAAACATGGAAGTTAAGGTTCTTTCATACAAGGGTAATGTTTTCGGTGTTGAACCACCGTTCTTCGTAGAACTCGAAGTAACAGAAACAGATCCTGGTTTCAAGGGTGATACAGCTACAAATGCTACAAAGCCTGCTGTACTCGAAACAGGTGCAGAGATCAAGGTTCCGCTCTTTATCAACCAGGGCGATATGGTAAGAATCGACACAAGAACAGGCGAGTACATGGAAAGAGCATAAGCTTTTTCTTTATAATTTTTATTCTATAAGCAAAGGGAGGATTTTTTATGAAGCTTACAGAAAAGATGTCATATCTTAAGGGCTATATCGATGGTATTGACCTTGATACTTCGACAAAGGAAGGCAAGATACTTGCTAATGTTGTAGATGTTATGCATGATATGGTTGCATATATCGAAGACCTTCAGGGACAGGTTGATGAACTCACAGAACTCTGCGAGATTCTTGATGAGGATCTTGGAAGTGTTGAAGATGACTTCTACGATGAAGACGAATTCGACGACTTTGACGATTTTGATGACGAAGATTATGAAGACGATTATGACGAGTTCGATGATGAAGATTTTGACGGGGATGAAGAGCTTTTCGAAGTAACTTGTCCGACATGCGGAGATTCAATTCTTCTTGACAGTGGTATGCTTGATGAAGGATCTATGAACTGCCCGAACTGCGGTGAAGAACTTGAATTTGATCTCGATGATATTCTTCTTGAGGATATTGAAGATGCTCTTGAAAGCGAAGATATCGAAGAGGTTTAATCAGGGCTTTTTCTCTTTGTTAATAATTCCCCCTTTATTCCAGAGGGGGAATTTATGTTTTACGGCGAGGTGATAAATTTGCGGAAAAGGCGTACGAAATATGTAAGAATTACTGTTCTGGCTTTGGTTTTGATTCTTGCTATTTTCGGATTTGACTTTCTGATAAGGAGCACAATGCGGAAAAATTCTGACGGCGGAAACGGTGGTCTTGTAATTACGTCAAACCGTGAGGGACAGGATCCTGATGTTCCTGTTGATATTGCTGTACCTGAAGTTACAGAGCCTTCTGCAGATGACTCATCTTATGAGAAGTCAGAAATAAACGAGAATGAATACAGAAAGATTTTTAAGTCAGGGGCAGACCTTGGTCTTGGTGAACTTGTTCTTATTAACAGTGAGAATTCATACAAATTTCCTGATATATCCGCGCTCCTGGTTAATATGGCTGCAAATATGCAGGACAAGACATACAAGCTTTCCTATAACACTCATCAGGTACAGAAGGCTGTGATGGAGCCGTTTAACAATATGCTGAATGATTTCTACAGAATATACAGCACAAGAGATGTAACTGTAGTATCTTCACTTGTTTCATATGCTGAACAGAATGAGATGTACAAGGCTCCTGCAGATCCTTCACTTATTATGAATGACACCCAGCTTTCTCCGGGTTATTCCGAACATCATTCCGGCTATGCTGTTGACTTTAAGCTTGTAAGCGATTCAGGGAAGATTTCAGAATTTGACGGAACAGGAAATTTCAAGTGGCTGGTTGACAACTGCTATAAGTACGGATTTATTATCAGGTATCCGGAAGGCAAGGAGGAAGTGACAGGAGTTAAGGCCTGCCCTTCACATTTCAGATATGTGGGTGTTCCACATTCATATATAATGCATGATAACGGTATTACTCTCGAAGAGTATATGACAGAGCTTCAGAAGTACATTTTCGGGTATGACCATCTGGAATACAGCGTTTTCGGTTATGATTATGAAGTTTACTTTGTTCCGGCAGAGGAGAGCGGCGAAACAACAGTACCGGTTCCGGCAAACGAATCCTATACGGTTTCAGGTAATAACAAGGACGGATTTATAGTCACAGTATGCCGTGCATCAGCATCGGGTTCTGATTCATCTTCAGAGGACATTCCGGCAGAAACTACTGCTGCAGTTACTTCTGCGGTAGCTTCTGTTTCGGGGGAAGATTAGATATATTCTTATTTTGCTGAAAGGTTCTGAGCATTTATCGCTTTGATGATGATCAGAACCTTTTGTTTTTATTGACAGAGAAATGTCGTTTATGTTATGATGTAATAAGTATGAATCGATTTTTTGTCCGGACAAATTTTAGCAAGTATTATCGGGAACAGAATTTCCGGATGAGGTATAATATAATCGCAGCAAACAAAGGAGAATAACAGATGGAATGGATGAAAGCAATAGGAGATTCGGTACAGTATATTGAAGAGCATATTACAGAAGAGGTTTCTGCAGAGTCTGTTGCTGAATATGTGAATGTGTCACCGTTTTATTTTCAGAAGGGTTTTGCTATGATATGCGGATTTACCGTGGCAGAGTACATACGTAACCGCCGGCTTGCTCTTGCGGGAAATGAAATCGCAGCCTCAGATGAAAAAATAATTGACATCGCTTTAAAATACGGTTATGATTCACCTGACAGTTTCACAAAGGCTTTTACGCGTTTCCATGGCGTAACACCGTCTGCTGTAAGAAAAGACTGTGCTATGCTCAAATCTTTTGCACCGCTGAAAATCAGAATTTCATTAGAAGGAGGCTATCTCATGGATTACAAAATTGAGAAGAAGGAAGCATTTACAGTTATTGCAAATGCAAAGACATTTGGATACGAAGGAGCAAAGGAGCTTGTGCCTCAGTTCTGGCAGGAGCATTTTAGTGCCGGAAAGGGAAAGACAGTCTGCGGAATTTTCGGAATTAATATTGATGAAAGTATGAAGCAGGAGAGCTTTGAGTACCTGATTGCCGACCCGTACAAAGGTCAGGAGGTACCGGAAGGATTTATCACCAAGACAATACCTGCATTTGAATGGGCAGTATTTCCGTGTGTTGGTCCTATGCCTGATGCACTTCAGGATGTGAATACAAAAATTTATACAGAGTGGCTGCCGGCGTTAAAGGATTATGAGTTTGCGGCTGGTTACTGTGTTGAATACTATGATGACCCATCAAAATACGAAAAGGGAACACTCGACGAAAAATATTATACTGAAATCTGGATTCCGGTAAAGAAGAAGGGATAATTATTCCGGATTTTCAGGGATGTCATGAAAATTCACATATATGAAAAAAAGAGAACACCACTGTCGGATGCGGTGTTCTCTTTTGGTGTTTATATTGCCTTGCACATTCAATGAATGCCTTATATCTGTGCAGGATCGGTATCGGTAAACGCAATTTATTTATTGCGTTTACCCTGAATTATTCATCGTGGTCTAAGAAAAATCTTTCAAACCACATAATTACGTAT
>CAMCOJ010000290.1 GCA_945876405.1 uncultured Ruminococcus sp. | reverse complement strand
TACACAAGGAGTATCGTCGGCAGCGTCAGATGTGTATAAGAGACAGCTGTGAGTGAGAAGTTTACTACACTCATAACACCTTTGCTGTTTTTTGTATCCGTTAAGGCGCGCAGCGGATTCGAATCATTACATAAAATGAATAATACATCCAGGTAATTCATCAAGGGAGGAATCTTTATGGAATATTCAGCAGTAAATACAATATGGGTGCTGCTGGGTGCCGCACTTGTATTCTTTATGCAGGCGGGCTTTGCAATGGTAGAGACGGGATTTACGAGGGCTAAAAACGCCGGAAACATCATCATGAAAAATCTTATGGACTTTTCACTTGGTACGCCGATATTCTGGCTCTTAGGCTTCGGACTTATGTTCGGAAGCGGAAAATTTATCGGTTCCTATGCCGGAATCGCTTCTCCGGAAAACTATGCCGGAGTTTCACCGGACGGTGTTCCGTTCTGGGCTTTTATGATTTTCCAGACAGTTTTCTGTGCTACAGCAGCTACAATAGTTTCAGGTGCTATGGCAGAAAGAACTAAGTTTTCATCATACCTTATCTACAGTGCAGTTATAAGTGCGGTTGTTTATCCTATAGAAGCTCACTGGATCTGGGGCGGCGGCTGGCTTTCAGAACTCGGTTTCCATGATTTTGCAGGTTCAACAGCTGTTCATATGACAGGCGGTGTTGCAGCTCTTGTAGGCGCAAAGATTCTCGGACCTCGTATAGGCAAGTATGGTAAGAATGGTGAGGTAAGAGCGATTCCAGGCCATTCACTTACACTTGGCGCTCTTGGATGTTTCATTCTCTGGTTCTGCTGGTTCGGCTTTAACGGATGCTCGACAGTTTCCATGGAAGGCGATGCAATAATGAGTGCCGGCAAGATTTTCGTTACAACAAACATTGCCGCAGCCATTGCAACAGTAGTGACAATGGTATTCACATGGATTAAGTACGGCAAGCCTGATGTTTCAATGTCACTTAACGGTTCTCTTGCAGGACTTGTAGCCATCACAGCAGGATGTGATACAGTAACACCTGTTGGTTCAGCAGTTATCGGTGCTGTTGCCGGATTGGCAGTAGTACTTGGAATTGAATTTGTTGATCAGAAATTAAAGATAGATGACCCTGTTGGTGCAGTAGGTGTTCACTGTGTAAACGGATTTTTAGGAACTGTTCTTGTAGGTCTTTTCTCAGACGGTTCAGGAACAGAAACAGCCGGTCTTTTCTACGGCGGCGGTGCAAAGCTCCTCGGTATTCAGTCAATGGGTGCGGCTGTTGTTATAGTATGGACAGCAGTTCTTATGAGTGCAACATTTATGATAATCAAGAAGACGGTTGGTCTCCGTGCTTCAGTTGAAGAGGAAATCCGTGGTCTTGATGCTACAGAACACAACCTCGAATCTTCATACGCTGACTTCATCCCGGCACCTGCAAGTGCAACAATGGCTAAGGCAGAAGCAAAGGCTGAAGTTAAGGCAGGTCTTATGCCTCCTACATCAGAGGCTGTTCCTTCAGAAAAGGCTGTTGTTGTTGAGGACAAATCCACAGGTTCAAAGATTACAAGGATTGCAATTGTCTGCAGGCAGAACAAGCTGCAGGAGATGCAGGAAGCTCTCAGCAGCATAGATGTAACGGGTATCACAGTTACAAACGTTATGGGTTACGGTATCCAGAGCGGTCATCATGACGAATACTACCGTGGTGCAAAGAAGGAAGCGTCAACACTTCTTCCTAAGGTTAAGATTGAGGTTGTTGTTGCAAATGTACCGGTTGAAACGGTTGTTGAAACTGCAAGAAAAACACTCTATACAGGCAGCATAGGTGACGGAAAGATATTTATCTATGACGTTGAAGACGTAATCAAGGTTCGTACAGGTGAGAGGGGCAAGGCTGCTCTTATCGATGTAAACAGATAATTAAGGAGTATCAGGAATATTCTGATTCCTTAAAGATAAATGTTCTAATATTTCCGGAACCTGCCCCTAAGCTGGTTCCGGATTTGTTATATTTAATACGGAGGTTGTTTATGGAAATAACAGATATCAAAATCAGAAAAATATTAACAGAAGGCCGTCTCAGAGCAGTAGTATCGGTTACTTTTGAAAATTTTCTCGCAGTTCATGATATAAAGGTCGTTCAGGGTGATGACAGGCTGTTTGTGGCAATGCCGAGCAGGAAGGATGAAGGCGGAGTGTTTCGCGATATAGTTCACCCTATTTCAGCGGCAGCGAGAAAGGCTATAGAGGAAGAGATTCTTTCAGCATACAGTCATCATATGGCTCTTCTTGAGGCGGAGGATGCTGCAGGCTGATTAGCATAACTCAAATAAGACCGGGCAGGAACGAGATAATTCCTGCCCGTTTTTTATCGGTTGAAAGTTAAGCAATTATTTATACTATAAGATGATTTTGATAATTACAGAACGATATAATGCATCTATAGTTAATGAAAAGAACGCTTTTGCTTATTATAATTAATTATACTTTTTTCTTTATCTATTAAATTTTCAAGATGTACATGCGGTTTTCAACTGCGAAGTTTGAGTTATTATCATAAAATGAACGATAATAAAAATATTATAGTGGGATTATAAATTTAATTTGTTGACAAATTAATAATTTTTAGTTATACTTATGGTAACAAAAATTTATAACGGAGGTAAACATGATAAAAGCAACAAAAATATTATCGATCCTAACGGCTTTTGAATGGTGGAAATGATTATGACCAGTCAAGCTTACTGATTGCAATGCTAAGATATATGGGATATGAAGCGAACTATGCGAAAGTAAGTGCAGCGTTTTCCGAGTATGATCTATGTAATCTTACGGCATCGATGGATTTTGAATCAGCCAGAAGAATATATACTTCTGCAGGAAAAACATTGTCTGATAATAAAGACGGAACTTATACTACAGAAGAGATAATAGTATTGTTAAATCTTGACGGAAAGAATTATTGGAACAAACGGAGAAGACACATTAATTATTATTACCAAAGGATCTTCAAATGAAATTGTAACTGCATATCCTAAGGGAAAATAAGGAGAGGTTAACTATGCTGTGTGAATTTTGTAAACAAGGTGATGTACTTAAAGTAGTGGTAACTAAAACACATGAAACTATTGAAATATGTGATGAATGTGAAACAGTTTGGTATAATAAAGATGGACGCATTATAGTGACAAACTATGATCAATATATGTCTGAAAGAGGGATTGCTCCTGTTTGGTCAGAAATTTCTATTATATGATAGTATCCATTCAGAGAAAAATCCCGCATCAAATTTCTCCTCACATCCTCCGACATAATAAAAACAGGGGCGAACATATTGAAATTCCGGACTTCTTGGAGAAAAAGAAAATCTTAAAATCACAGTAAAACATGCTGCATCTGAAGAATCAGAAATATATGAAAAAGAACTTATCAGAGGAGCTTTATACAGTATTGTTCTGGATTACCAGATGATTTCACCTCATGATATAGCTGAATCATATTCAAAACTTCCGCAGGATGTATCGTCACAAAAATTATTAAGTGAAAAGAATATATACGGCTCGTCACAGCTTATGAACATGATGTCATTGCTTGGAAAGACATATTTTTCTCAGGTTGATACAAGCAATGAAGAAATGACACAGCTTTCTAACATATATTATGATCGCTCAATAAGCGCAGCTGTAGTTGAAGTTATTCCTG
>CAMCOJ010000289.1 GCA_945876405.1 uncultured Ruminococcus sp. | reverse complement strand
GAGATTTCTGCCTGTCTCGTGGGCTCGGAGATGTGTATAAGAGACAGACAGGGTTATGTCGTTCAGAACAGTTTTTTCAGGAGTGTAACCAAAATCAACATGATCGAAAACAATTCTTCCCTGAAGCGGAGTATATGTTATACTGCCGTTTTCGTGCCTGTGCTTCCATGCCCATAATCCTGTTCTTACAAGAGATTCCACCAGCTGACCGTTGCGCTCCACGGCATTTACAAGTTCTACATATCCATTGTCTTCTTCAGGAGCCTCATCAAGAAGTGTGAATATTCTTTCTGCACCTGCGAGAGCCATTACAACAGAATTTATCTGCTGAGAAACCTGTGAAATACTCTGACAGAACTGTCTTGTCATACCAAGATAAGTGACAATAACCGGAATTGAGAGAATAGTTTCTCCGCCTGTTAAGGAACGCAGGGAAGGGTTAAACCATCCGTTTATGGAAATGATGCCTCCGATAAAAGCAACAAGAACATACAGGATATTTCCGATGTTACCCATTATAGGCATGAGAATATTTGCAAATTTGTTGGCGTTTTTTGCATCCTCAAAAAGCTGCTCATTTAGTCTGTTAAAATCCCGCTTTGAAGCTTCCTCATGACAGAAGACTTTTACAACTTTCTGACCGTTAATCATTTCTTCGATATAACCCTCAGTCTTACCAAGTGACTGCTGCTGTTTTATGAAGAATCTGGCGGAATTTCCTCCTATTGTTTTTGTTACAATGAACATGAATACAACACCGGCACAGACTGTAAGTGTAAGCCATAAACTGTAGTAGAGCATTATGAAAATCAGAGATACAATAGTGAGTGCCGATGACACAACGTTTGGGAGAGCCTGCGAGATCAGCTGTCGAAGTGTATCGATGTCATTTGTGTAGTGCGACATGATATCTCCGTGATTGTGTGTGTCAAAGTATTTTACAGGAAGAGACTGCATTTTCTTAAATACTTTTTTTCTTAATCTGTACAGGAATCCCTGTGTAATAACAGCGTTCAGTCTTGTATACACAAATGATGCCACAAGACCGACTGCATACACTGCTGCCATTCCACAGATTATTTTTATAACTGAAGGTCGGAGACTTTTGTATACTTCCTTAAACTGAGAGGTTTCAGTGTACCCGTTGCTTCGTATAACCGAAAGACCTTCTGCAATAACGCCTGCAGTTTTTTCTATGAATAT
This sequence comes from uncultured Ruminococcus sp., assembly GCA_945876405.1. Classification (GTDB taxonomy): domain Bacteria; phylum Bacillota; class Clostridia; order Oscillospirales; family Ruminococcaceae; genus HUN007. Next base: position 2,516 of record CAMCOJ010000289.1, on the reverse strand, counting down.
TGATGGTGCAGTGCTTACAAGTGCGACAATAACCATTCCTGATATTACAATCGTAAGCTGAGACCTGTATTCACTGAAGAGCATTTTTATAAGTCTTCCGAGAGTTCCTTTCTGCGGAGCCGGTCCGGCAGGTCTTTTACTGTGCATTTAAACTGCCTCCTTTTATCTGTGACTCATATACTTCACGGTAAATTACGCTTTTTTTGAGCAGCTGTTCGTGTGTACCGATTGATTCAACACGTCCGCTGTCCATAACAAAGATTGCATCCCAGTCCTGAACAGATGAGATTCGCTGTGCTATAATGAGTTTTGTTGTATTTGGTATTTCTTCTCTGAACGCTTTTCTGAGAAGTGCGTCTGTACGTGTATCAACAGCGCTGGTTGAGTCATCAAGTATAAGAATTTTCGGCTTTTTAAGCAGAGCTCTTGCAATGCAGAGCCTTTGCTTCTGACCACCGGAAACATTTGTTCCGCCTTGTTCTATATAGGTATCATATCCGTCCGGGAATCTGTTTATAAACTCATCTGCCATGGCAAGACGGCATACTCTCTGTATTTCTGCATCTGAAGCATTCGGATCTCCCCATCTGAGGTTTTCCTTTATTGTACCTGAGAATAGTACATTTTTCTGGAGAACAACGGCAACTTCATTTCTGAGAGTTTCAAGGTCATACTGTCTGACATCGGTTCCGCCTACAAGAACGCAGCCTTCTGTAACATCATATAATCTTGATATGAGACTTACAAGAGTTGTTTTTGAAGAACCTGTTCCACCGATTATTCCGATTGTCATACCGGATGGAATACGGAATGTTACGTTATTCAGAGCATATGACGAGCAACCGTCGTATCTGTATGAAACGCCGTCGAAAATAATTTCACCGTCCGGTATGTTTTTAACAGGGGAGTCTGGATTTTTAATTGAGCTTTCTTCGTTAAGAACTTCAGCTATACGGCTGGCAGATTCAATGGACATTGTGATCATTACAAATATCATAGACACCATCATAAGGCTCATAAGAATCTGAATTGAGTATGTGAGCATGCCTGAAAGGGTGCCTATGCCAAGCTTTGCTGCATTGGTGGAGATAACGATTTTTGAACAGAAAAATGCAATCAGTATCATTATGATATTGATAGAAAGCTGCATAAGGGGGTTGTTGAGAGCTATCAGTTTTTCTGCTGTTGTAAAGTCTTCACATACATCCTTTGCGGCAGTATTGAATTTATTAGTTTCGTATTTTTCACGTACAAATGATTTTACGACACGCATTCCCTTTATGTTTTCCTGTACTGATTCGTTAAGTCTGTCGTATTTTTTAAAAACGCGGACAAAGACCGGACGAACAATGCTGATTATTCTGAACAGTCCGAAACCGAGCAGCGGGATAACAACAGCAAAAATCAGTGAGAGTTTTCCTCCGAGTTTTATTGACATAATAAACGCAAAAATCAGCATGAACGGACATCTTACTGCGATTCTGATAATCATCATGTATGCCATCTGTATGTTGTTTACGTCAGTCGTCATTCGTGTTACAAGACTGGAAGAGGAGAATTTGTCTACATTCGAAAATGAGAAATCCTGTATTTTACAGAACATGTCGTGACGTAAATTTTTTGCGAAACCACAGGCGGCAGTTGCACAGTAGTCACCGGACAATACACCGAAAGTAAGCGAAACAAATGCCAGAACAACAAGTATTATACCATATTTTACAATTGTTCTGATTCCGCAGCCGTCCTGAATATTGTTTATCAGATCTGCAATCAGAAGAGGCAGTATACATTCTACGATTACCTCAAGGGAAACGAAAAACGGTGTCAGAAGGGACGCTTTTTTATATTCTCTGACGCATCCCATTATGGTTTTTATCATTTTATCATCCTTTCGAAAATTATTTGCAGTTAAAGGTGTTCTGTGCGTAATCAGTAAAACGCACAACTTTTATTATACCGCTTTTATGCTTAAAAGTCAATTTTTTTGAAGGTGTTCACTGGATAGCCCATGAATAGTAACATCCTGCGTTCCCGATTCCTTTTTATGTGATAAATGCCTTGATAAACATGTGAAAAAATGTTATACTATGAGTATTAATACACAAGAACGGAGGCATAATCATGGGGACTTACTTTAATCCATCCAATGCAGGATTCAGACAGGCTGTAAACAGCCGAATTTATATTGACAAAACGCAGCTGATAGATATACTTAACAGCAGGCTTTTTACTGAAGAAAAATGCATATCAGTAAGTCATGCCCGCCGTTTCGGAAAATCACAGGCTGCAGATATGATAGATGCATATTACAGCAGGGGATGCGACTCGGGAAAATTGTTTTCGAAACTTGAAATATCAAAGTCATATGATTTTATAAAGCATCTTAACAAATATAATGTTTTGCATCTGGATATGTCATCTATAACTGACGGGCATAAAGACGATTTTCTGATTGATATGAAAAGAAAAGTATTTGATGACATATCAGAAGAGATTGATATAAAAATATCTGAGAA
>CAMCOJ010000288.1 GCA_945876405.1 uncultured Ruminococcus sp. | reverse complement strand
CCTGTCTCGTGGGCTCGGAGATGTGTATAAGAGACAGATATTATACTATATTTTTGGTGCTTAATCAAGATGTAATTTTAAGATAATTTCTTTGTTTTTTGCAGGGCTTTGCGGTCGCCCTGCACCTTCGCGGCGTGCAGGCGTGCATCTGTGATTATTCGTTCCAATTATATATTTGTCCTTGCAGAAGCTGTCATTTTATTCGAGAAGTATAAGAATTAATTCGGCGGCAGTTTCGGGGGAAATGCCGGCAACATGGCTTATTTCTTCGGGAGTGGAATTTTTTATGGCATCTACTGTACGGAAGTGCTGCATAAGTTTTGCGGCTTTTTTCGGACCGATTCCCTTTACCGAAGTAAGTCGGGCATCAAATGTTATTTTTGAATGAAGCTTTTTCTGGTAGGTTATTGCTGCACGATGCATTTCGTCCTGAATATTCGTAAGGAGTGTAAATGCTGATTTAAGGCTTGAAACAGAAATTTCTTCACCGCCTGTGGAAATTGCTCTTGTTCTGTGCTTGTTGTCCTTTACTATACCAAATACAGGAATATCTATTCCCATCTGTCTCAGATACGGTTCGACTGCATTTACCTGACCTTTTCCTCCGTCAAGGAAAATAAGGTCAGGTTTTCTCCTGAACCCTTCATCTCTTTCATTTTCATCAAGAAATCTTGTAAATCTTCGTTCAAGAACTTCATGCATACATGCATAGTCATTCTGAACCGCAACATTTTTTATGGAAAATCTCTTATACATTTTTTTCAGAGGTCTTCCGTGTTCAAATACTACCATACTCGCACACATAGCCGAGGAACCGAGATTGGAAATATCGTATGCTTCAATGTATTCCGGTGGCTTTGGAAGTCCGAGAAGTTTTGAAAGCTGTTCCAGGGCAATAATCTCCCTGCCTGTTCTTCCGGCTCGTACCGAGAGAAATTCACTTGCATTGTTACGTGCAAGCATGATGTACTTCATCATATTTCCCTTCTGACGATACTGAATATGAACCGCATGACCTGATTTTTCCTTAAGCAGTTCAGAAATCATCCGTGAATCTTCAGCTTCATATTCTGTAAAAATGTTTTTCGGTGTATCGTGGCCAGTGGAATAATACTGCATGATAAAGTCACTGTACAGTGAGGAATCATTTTCGGCATCTTCAAAGAAATATGAGTTCTTGTCAACCAGTCTCCCGTTTCTGTATACAATAACAGAAACACAGGTCCCCTCCGGACTGGCTGCCGATGCAATTATATCTGTGCTTTCAAGTTCAGGATCAAATATTTTCTGGGTTTCAGCGGCCTTTGTAACTGATGAAATACGGTCACGAAGCATAGCAGCCTTTTCAAACTCAAGGTTTTCAGCAGCTTTTTCCATCTCCGCTCTGAGTTTTTCAACAGATTCACGGCTTCCCGTTTTAATATATTCAACAGCTTCATTTACTATCTCTGCATAGTCTGATTCTGAAATTTTACCCATGCACACTCCCATGCACTGCTTTATATGATAATTCAGACACGGTCTTTTACCGGCAGAAGAAGTACACGGAAATTTTTTCTTGCATACAGGAAGCATAAAAACCTTGTTTGCTTCCGTAACAGTCTGCTTTGTTACCCCGGGGCTTGTGTACGGACCAAGAGTAATCCCACCCGGAACAACTCTTTTCTCTGCGGTTATTCTCGGATATTTTTCATCGGATATATGAATATAGTGATATCCCTTGTCATCTTTCAAAAGAATGTTGTACTTTGGTTTATGCTGCTTGATAAGGCTGCATTCCAGAACAAGAGCTTCATATTCAGTGTCGGTAACAATGAAATCATAGTCATAAACATTTTCAACCATCTTTGCCACCTTTGGAGTATGATCAGCTGATACTCTGAAATAACTTGTGACACGTTTTTTCAGATTTTTCGCCTTACCGATATAGATGATCTCCCCATCGCTGTTTTTCATCCTGTACACACCGGGAAAGTCTGTCAGTTTCGCTGTTTTTTCACGGAGATATTCGAGACGGTCATTCATAGTATTTCTGCCTTGAATCTGAAAAATCTTCTTGCCTTGCCGCCGACTGTATTTTTATACTGCATAAGTCCGAGCTTCTCAACAAGCAGTCTTGTTCCCTTTTCTGCTTTTTCCTTAAATTCCATCTCTATTTCATAATCACATTTTCCAAGATAAAAGTTTACATCAAAATCAATGGAAAGGGAGTCGGACGGTCTGATGCTTGTACGATGAGTAACAAGATTTCCCTGAAGGGAAAAAGGAATCCATGCATATTTTCCTCTGTCAAGAGTGATATCGTTCCGAACAGCATCTATGTTCTCGGTATGTTCCGTGCATGTTGAAAAATCATTTCCTGTAAGCTGCTGTGCCTCCTTAAGTTCAAGCTTAAGACCGTCTTCCGTCTGACGTATTCTGAGAGTAGTGTGATTGTCAAGAAGGTAGCGTTCAGCGGTATCATAATAATAATTTATCTGTACCTTTTCACTGTAATCCGCTTCTGTATAATTTTCTTTGATCATTTCAAGTATACTGTAAAAAAAATCTTTGTCAACGAGAAATTTATATTCAGTTTCCTTCATAGCAGTTCTCCTTTTTAAAATTTATTTTTTCCTGATTTTTTTTCTTCTTTCTTAATTTCAAAAAGCTTTGTATAAACAGAAAGCACATCGTTTCCAAGCTCTTCTCCAATTTTTTCCCCGCCGTAAATTACCCGGTCAAAAATTTTAACTGTACTGTCAATATCAATGCCGTAGACTTCTCTGATATACCTTCCGGTTTCAGCTGATGTTGTACACGGTTCAAGTCCGAAAAGCTTTCTTATTTTTACAAAAATCATTTCAACGGATTCTTCATCTGATGATTTTTTTACTTTGTATAAAAACAGCTTTTCAGCCAGAAACGGATATATGAATCTGTTAAAAACAAGAATCAGTAAAATAAGAAATACAGCTGCCGCAGATACATATGCAGACATTTTAAAGTCAAATGATGTACCTGTTTCAGCCTGACCAATCTGAGTCGGTTCAAAGGACATCCAGCCGAATCCTGAAATATACAGCTCCGGAAAAGCATGAAGATCACTGTCCTTTACTGTTACAATACCGTTCTCATCCGGGTCATGAAGATGTATTCCTTCAGCATACCTTGCCGGAATTCCAACTTCTCTTGAAAGAAGCACCATAGCTGTAGCATAATCAGAACATATACCTGTCCTGCCCTCAGTCAGGAAAAATTCCATATTGTAATTTTCAGGTTTCTTATAACTTAAACTGTAAACAAAATCATTTTCATTAAAATAATTCTGAATAGCTAATGCCTTTTCATAGTCTGAATTTCTTTTTCTTACTATCTTTTCCGCAATACTGTGAACTGACTCAGGCAGGCTGACAGAATATTCATCAAGATACACCATTGATGACCAGTAATCGCGGTAATACGCATCAAGCACATCTGAATATACGGTTACTTCGTTTTTCTCAAGTATATCACGGATATCATCGATAAATTCCGGAAAATTCTCATTATTCAGGTTCAGGACAATCTGCTGCATACCCTTATCATCTATAAAACTGTCTGAATAATATTTTACTGTATAGTTAAATCCCGATGTACCATCTGCGAAAAGCATTCCCTGAGACGCTCTGTAAACACTGATGTCTGACGGAGTAGTAACGCTGTAGGAACTGTCTCTTATACACATCTGACGCTGCCGACGATACTCCTTGTGT
>CAMCOJ010000287.1 GCA_945876405.1 uncultured Ruminococcus sp. | reverse complement strand
AAATACCAGGAGCCACACCTCCGGATGTATGTGAATTCGATAATTCCAACTGTACCAGCTTTTCAATCGGAAGTTGTTTTTCCAACATTCTTTCGGGTTTGTTTTTTTCAAACAACCATGAAAAAACGGATCTGTGATTCTGTATATACCGGTTTTGTACCTGTTTTTCTGAATTTACATATTCTATAGCAATATTTTCTATATTGTTAATCGTCTGTTCATAAGAAACTGATCCATTGATATATGCAATCAAAAATTCCTGCAGCTTTTGTTTCACAACACCTGATTGACTGGAAAAATAATGGTCAACCCGATATAGGTGATTAATTTCCTTAAATATCGTTTCGGTATGTTTTTCCACCAATTTGAGAAGCTGGGACTGATTACTACTCTGAGTGTTGTTCTGACTGCCACTCCGGATGCTATTCTGATTACCGCTATGAGTGCTATTCTGATTATCACTCTGAGTGCTACCCTGACTGCTTATTCTATTGTCTGTCGGTGCATTTCGGAGACTGCTTTTTTGTTCATTCTCCGTCATCTGTAAAGAATTCCCCAAAATAGTAGTTTCCTTGTCAGTATATGCAGTCTCGGTTCGCTCAACGGGAATATTTTTATTATCCTTAGAAGCTGAATCGAATGGCTTTTGTACAATATTTGTATTTAAAATTTCCTGTTTTAAATCCTGAATAGAATGTTCAATGGATTCATTATGAATCAGCGAAATTGTATCGTACACATATCCGATTTTGTTATTTACGGTTTGAATCGAAACCGTATGTACCGGTTTTAAAACCGAAAGCTCTTGATTATGCGTACTCAATTGAAGAAGATGATTCGAAACGATATATTGATTCAAAACAGTATTTTTTTCTTCTTCTAAAAAATGATTCTCTGTTTCAGCTTCAATCAACTGATATGTCGCAGAACCCTCTTGGAAATTCTGTTGATAAACAGCATTCTGAATCTGCGTATGGATTGCGTTCTGAATAACACTATCTATCTGAATAGATGTATTTGTTGCATTCAGGACTCTTTCCTGAACCATTAACGGCTGGGAGTCCCCCGCATAGTCCGGCAAATCATAATGATTCTGTACAGCCGGATTCGTAACACTATTTCGAGTATTCTGTTGAAGCTCCTTATTTTGTATCTCCCCATTTTGTACAGTAGATGCTATCGGCACTTCAACCTCAGATTGTACGATGTGCTCTATCCGCGCTGTCGGATACATATCAAAAGTCTGATAGTTTTGTTGAATCATCGTATTCTGCACTTCGGCCGGCATTGACGACTCGACTTCGTTTTGCACAACATGCTCTGTCCGCGCTGTCGGGTGCATGTCAAAAGTCTGATGATTTTGTTGAATCGTCAGATTCTGTACTGTAGACGAAACTGAATTCTCGGCTTCGTTTTGTACAACATGCTCTGTCCGCGCTGGTGGATATATATTAACAGTCTGATCGCTTTGTTGGATTATCGTATTCTGTACTGCAGTCGGCATAGATGCCTCGACTTCGTTTTGTACGACATGCTCTGTCCGCACCGTCGGATACATATCAAAAGTCTGATGATTTTGTTGAATCAACGTATTCTGTGCTACAGACGATATCGATTGCTCCACTTTGTCTTGTACCATTTGTGTATTCTGCACGATATGGTTCGCCTGCTGATTCTGAATCATTTGTTTCTTTACAACATTCTGTACCGTATTTTGAATCTGCCTTGTATAGGAATCCTGATAATTGGAAACGCTGTTTTCGTAATTTTCAATATTACGGATAACCTGCAGTATCTGCTTTTGTGAAACGGTACTGCTGATATGATTCTGTTGTAATATTTTTTGAAAAACATCTAAATTTTCTACTTCTGTTTTGGATTTGGATAATAAATACTGTTCTGTTACTCTCTTTGTAATTTCTTTTTCCACACCGGGAAGAAGTTCTTCTATCTTTTTTTCAATACGTAGTTCAAAGGAAGGGTAAAACTGATTTACCACTTTCTTTTCCATTACCTGCGTCAAAAAAGTCAGACTGTTCTGAAACAGATTGTTATATTCTTTCAAAACATGCAAGTGTGTTACATTGGTAATATAATTATTCTTTTCCCAAGGCTTTTCATCACTTTCACTTTCATATTCCGGATGAATCAAAGCAAGAGAATCATAGTAATATCCCAACCCACTGTGCTTTGCAATTATTGCTTTTCCAAAATCCAGATAAGGATTTGTCATTTGTTGCATTTAAAACACCCTCTGTTTCTTTATAATTACAATTTTTCCTTATCCAACATTTCATATACAATTTCGATTTTTTCAATCAACAGCTCGCTTCTGGAAGCATCAAAATCACCAATACTGACCTTTCGAACTACACCACCGCTAAGATAATACGCTTTCTCTGCTTTGGAATTCTCATTCATGACATAGATACATACATCTTTCTCAAAACGATATCCCGGTTCAAATTCAAAACTGCTTTTAGCATTCGTAATGGTGTATCCCCGTTCAAAAGTCATAACATTCTCTGTTTGATTTGCTTTTCCAACGATATAACTGCGATGATTCATTCCACCTTCCGAAAAGCTCTCGGTACTGATACTTTTTTCAATACCGGAAACACGTGCAAAAGATACCTTCCGGTCATCAAAATAAACCCGAAAATTATAACCTCTTGCAATATCTGATTGTCTGTTATTTTGCTCTTGTCCGGCCATAAATTCACCCACCGCCATATTGTAACTTCAAAATTTTACTGCAGAAAGTATCTGCAAAATCTGTTTTATAATTCAAATATATTTTTCGGTTTATTGGATATCTGCTTATGGATATCCGAAATCTCACTGCAGAATCTTCGCCTTGTCCTATGATCCATATTCATGACACTTTGATAATCCCAATGAAAATAGTAGGACACGAAAGATACTTCTTTATATAATTCCTCTTCCGGATAAACGACTATTCCGCCCTCGAAAAATTTATAGGTTTTTCAAACTTATTTCCACATTCCGGACACACACAGGTCTCGGTCTGTTCATCCAATGCATTGATTCTCTGATACATATCCTGTAAAAATGCCAAATCTGCCGAAAACAGTTTTTCAATTGTGTTCGGACGAATATGCTGGATACTTCCAAGTGATGTAACCACTCTTGATAATAAAATAATGGTCAGATAACCGGGATTGCTCACAACCCTGGGATCTCTTAATGGCAAAATTTCATCTGCAGCTGTCGCCAGTCTCATCGTACCGTGTTTATGCACTTCTCCGCTCTCATCCACATAGCCTCTCGGCAAATCGAATTCAAATTCCGTAATTAATTCATCCATTTTATTTCCTCCGTTTTACATATAACATCACGGGGAAAATCCCCGTAATGTTATATTTATTCAAGCTATCGGATATTAGCTTTCACGTTCCATGCTCTCATATACGATTTCAACACTTTCAAATGCGATTTCACTTGAGCTTGCGTTGAAGTCAGGAGCTGTGTATTTGCTAGGCCATGCATTGTAAAGATTCCAAACAGCCAAAGATGTTGTACCGTCATCATCAAACAATGTGATAGTAATATCTTTGTTACGGTCTTCATCAAGCACTTTACCCTGTGAAACATCCATAACCCATTCATAGAAGCTTACACTGCTTGTCATGCCCCATTTTAATGTAACATTTCCGAATTTTGTTAATCCGCTCATTTTTCTGGAGTATTTAACGCCTTCATCACCTTCACGATATTCA